>CALUVS010000036.1 GCA_944324265.1 uncultured Traorella sp. | reverse complement strand
GGCGCAACACTTTAACATTATTGAGTAACATAAGGACCTCCTTATTTAGTTATACCACCTAACTATATTTTAACACATATCAAGCCATAGTGCAACAAAAAAAGTGCCTATTTATCGCTTATTTTGGCACTTCTTTAATTTAGTTAGATAATCTTTTAAAAGTTAAGGAAGCAACAGGAAAAAACAAGAAGAACACAAGAAAGAATCTTGACAGCTGCGATTGCAGAATTTGGGACAAAGAGTTATGACACGGCATCAATTAATACGATTTGCAGTGAAAACAATCTATCCAAAGGATTGATTTATCATAACTTTAAAAGTAAAGATGAACTTTACCTGCAATGTGTCAAGATCAGCTATGATAAGATGCTGGCATATTTGGAACCTCATTCCATGGATTATGAGGATGTCCGCACAAGCATGCAGAAAATGCTTGAGTTAAGACAGCAGTTCTTTCAGGATAATCCTTATTATGCGAATATCTTTTTCAATACTATTCTGCAGCCGCCAGTGCATCTGCTTGCTTCCATCCGCCAGATTCGGAAAGAATTTGATGATTTTCTCATCAAACGATATCGGCTTATGATACATCATCTTGATTTAAAAGAAGGGATTACAGAGGACATGGCATTGGATTTCTTAATGACATTTCATGAAATGTTTAATGGATATTTTCAAAGCAAGATTGGCGAAAACAAGGATTATCATGAATTGATTGAGGCTCATGAAGGAAAATTATCACAGATGCTGGATATTATTTTATATGGCATTGCAGCACCAAAGAATGTAAATGATTCACACAGACTTGAAGTTATAGAAAATGGAGGTACTGATTCATTAAGCTAATCTTCATTGTTACGGCTCGCAATTACAATTGGCATTGCATTTTTAGCCGGTAAATTAGTTTCAAAGCTTAAGCTTCCATCTATCCTAGGGTGGCTGATTGCCGGAATGATCTTAGGACCACATGCTCTTTCTTTGATGAGCCAAGAAATTTTGGATGCTCAATGGTATCAGACTGTTGTACACATTTTGGAATGCGGTGTTGGTTTGATGATTGGTACAGAGCTTGTCTGGAACAAAATCAAAAAATCTGGAAAAGCGATTGTTATTACGACCTTGACACAGTCATTAGGAACTTTCCTAATTGTGTCACTCGTATTCAGCATTGTTTTCTATTTTTATGGATATTCCAGTGTATTTGGCATTTATCTTTGGGGGTATTGCTTTGGCAACTGCTCCTGCGCCTGCACTGTCTATCGCACGTGAGTTCAAAACAGATGGTCCGGTAACTCAGACATTGATTCCAATGGCTGCACTGGATGATATCGTTGGATGTATCGTATTCTTCTCAGTGATTGCAATCGTAGCCGGTAATTTATCTGCCGGGCAATTGCCTGCTTCCATGATTGCTCTGGTTGTTTTATTGCCTTTGGTTATTGGTGTTGTTGTCGGTTTGATTGTCGGAGTTGTCTTGCGAAAAGAAAGAGATTCTTCCACAAGCTTAGCTCTGCTGATCTTAATGATCTTAGTAGCTTCTGCTGCCGGCTTCTTCTTCAATAATGTGGTACTGCCTAGTCCTGTATTGAACTTTATGCTGATTGGTATGGCCTTCTCCGCAACATTCTCCAATATGATGAGCGAAAAACGACTGGATCAGCTGATGGATGCCTTTAATCCTATCTTAGGGATGGCTATGATCATTGTCATCCTGAACTTAGGTGCTCCGCTGGATTATCACTTGATTTTAGGCGCCGGCTTATTTACTGCAGTTTATATTGTGGCACGTGCTGCCGGAAAATACTTTGGAGCTTACTTTGGAGCAAGTATAACAAAATCTCCGGAAACAGTGAAAAAGTATCTAGGTCTTACATTGCTGCCTCACTCTGGTGTATCTTTGGTCTTCACGGGAATTGCCGTCAATGTATTATCAACTCCTGCTCCAGACTGTGCCCAGATCATTCAAGGTACGATTGCAGCTGCAGCGGTTATCAATGAAGTTATCGCCGTTATGGTTGCCAAGAAAGGCTTTGAATGGGCAGGTGAATTTGATAAAGCGGGTCAGACTGAATCAACTGCAGAAGCTGTACAGATTCCAAGTCAGAGTCCATTTATTATTACTATCAGCCGACAAAATGGCAGCGGCGGACGTGAGATTGGCCGAAAGCTGGCAGAACAGCTGAATATTCCTTTCTATGATCAAAAACTGATTGAAATGGCTGCGGAATCAAGTCCAATCGACAAGAGCTACTTTGAGAACCCTGAAAACAGCAATGTCGGAAGTTTGCTGCACGGCCTGGCTACCGATGTACGTCAGAATCTTTCAGTTGAAGATCGTGCCTTCCTGCATCAATCAAAGATCATTCAGGATATTGCCGCACAAGGAAGCTGTGTAATTGTCGGAAGATGCGCTGATTATGTGTTAAGAAACCGTTCCAATGTATTCCGTGTCTTCATCGGTGCTGATTTGGAAAGCAGAAAATACCGTATTGAAAACATTTATCACGAAGCCGAAAATCTGGCATTGGAACAGATTGAAAAGACAGATAAGAAACGTATGGCCTATTATCAATATTATTCTAATCAGAAATTTGGTGATGCGCAAAACTATGATATCTGCTTAAGCAGCAGTTCCTTAGGAATTGATGAATGCGTAAAAATCATTCAATCTATCTGCACAAAAAAATACTTAAGCGAAAACAAATAAAAAATCCTTACCTATATCAAAAATTTTTTTCATGATTGAAAAGACGATGCCCAAACATCGTCTTTTTATTAGAATACCAACTGAACCAAAAGCATGTAACAAATTGTACCGCCGGCAATAGAAAGAAGCATATTTCTTTTATAGCAATGCAGAATAATGACTGCCGACACTGATAATAACTCCGGCAATCCATAGCTGTACTGCAGAAAGGAAACATTACGAAAACAATATACGATAAGCATGCTGAAAATAGCTCCCGGCAATACTTTGCCAAGATATTGAATATAAGAAGGCGTACCTCTTGACTCATTAAAGATGAGAAAAGGAAGAAAGCGTGTCAGCATCGTTCCCAAAACACATAACGCTATTGTTATGATCTGCTGTGTCACTGTCATACGATCCCTCCTTCTTTTTCAATAGGCTTTCGAAACCAGCTCAAGCAGACTAAGATGCAGATCATCGTAGGAACCAAAAAGCTGTCACCGCCAAATAATACAAGACAGGCAACACCGGAAATAAAACCGATCCATGCACTGAAATGATGTTTTTCTTTCAGCCATTGTTCCAAAAAGATTACCACAAACATGGCTATCATGACAAAATCAAGACCTTCGGTATTAAACTGAATCAAATTGCCCAAAAGTCCTCCGATTGCTGCACCGCTGAACCAATACAAGTGATCCAATAGCGTCACAAAGAAATAAAACCATCCTCGATCAACATCTTCCGCAATCTCAGCCGTATAGTTGATACTGAAAGTTTCATCACATAACCCAAAAATCAAATAAAACTTCTTCCATCCCATATTTTTGAACTTATCCAGCATGGCGATGCCATAAAACAAATGGCGAGCCTGAATCATAAGCGTCATTACAAATACCTGTACAGGAGCAAATGGTGACAAAAGCATACTTACAGCAATAAATTCCAAAGAACCGCCGTAAATCACAATACTCATGATCATTGGATAAACAAAACTGAATCCGGAAACATTCATATAAATGCCATACGCTATTCCTAAAAACCAAAAACCGGCAAAAATAGGAATTGTATAAGGAAAAGCACTGACAAATGCTTTCTTGATTATTTCTTTTTTTGACTGCTGCATACTCTCACTCCCCTTCGACTTCTTATGCATCATTATAAACAAATTCATTCCTATTGGCTATATTTCAATGATACAAAATTTCAATTGATCTTTTTTTAATATCTTCAATGTAAGCAAGAATATTCTTTGATCAGCATATTACACACAAGTTTAATTAATTTATTTAATTACAATCCAACTGCCTTTTCGGTTAGAACCAATTCTTTCGATTACTTTTTTATTTTGTAACGATACAAATACTCGTTCTATTGTTCTTTTTGTAACACCTATCTTCAAAGCAAGTTCATCTGCTGTATATTCTGCATTCTCAATTAAAAGAGCAATCACTTTCTTTTCTGTTTTATTTAATGAAATATTATTACCGACATTATTACCGACATTATTACCGACATTTTCATTTTTCATTTTGTCCAAAACATCTTTATCAAATGGAATGGTACAGCGAATATAGTTATCTTCTATTTCAAAAACTTCTTCCCCATAATTCTTTACAATCGTTGGAATACCATGCCCCGTATGTTCTGTTAAACCCATATTTAGAAATATTCGCATAAGGGTGGCATTTCTTGGGTTACTAATTCCGTCAAAGAATTGCTTTTTCGTCATGCCGCTTGGTAAACCACCATGGGATAAAATTTCTAGTCGATCATCAAACATTGAAATCTGTGGCTCAGTTATTGTCCAATCATTATACACAAGAGCGTTTAAAATTGCTTCATTGACTGAGTCATAATCAAATAAATAAGTATCTTTTCTTGGTCTAACCGTTGTATCTGAAATACAAATATTTTCTGCTTGAAGACGAGTTTTAATTCTTTCATAAGCAGTTAAAATACAGCGATAGCCATAGTCACTTCTTTCAGAAATGGATGCTTTATCATTTCCTTTAAACTTCACAAATATTAAAGGAATATTATTACGATCAGCTAAAAGTTCAGCTAATAAATTATATTCTCCATTTTGATTTCTTAAATTTAGATTGGCTTCAAAATTATTATCATCTAGATGGTATCCTTTTTCACTATAATAAATTTTTAATTCCTTAAAAGATAAGTCAGCTAAAGTAGCTCTTTTCTTAATCATATACTCTGAATCAATAAATTTATTTTCATATCGGATTCGAATTTGTTCTGATGTCATCTCCTTACAAGTTGTACCCACTCGAATCGGACAACCAGCTGAAGAAAAACCGTATTTCTTTTGACAATAAATGTGTTTAATACCTTTAGATACATTGATGACAATCAAAGTCTTCCCATCTTCGAAACGAAGTTCTGAACTTACTTCATCTTGAGGGTTCGGCTCAATTTGTGTCGTTATAATATCAGAAATTTTCCTAAAAGTTTCATCTATCTTATTTACTCCAACAACAGTACCATCATCCTTAACACCGATAATTATTGTTCCGCCTGATGCATTTAGAAACGCAACAATCTCTTTGCAGATTGCATCCGTATATTTTTCTTTTAATTCTAAAGTTTCTGATTCAATATACTTTGACATTTTGCTCACCTCTATTTTTATGTTAACTATTATACCGACAAAAGTCAATTATATACCGACATTCAAACCGATATTTTCATTTTTCATAATTCCGTCAAAACAACATCATCACACTATTAGGACGAATACTTACTTCTTTATTTATTTTCACAACAATCAGAATTTGAAAGCAGTTCCGATAATAATCGCTTCTCCTTGTCCAAGCATCGGAATACTTCTATATGTGACTGCATTCAATGTTGGCATAGTATTTTCCAATATTGGATAATCTTTATCATTAACCAATCTATGAATAATATAATTATTTAACTGCGACATTATTGTTTGTGATATATCAGCTGGTCTTTGGCTTGTTCATGTCAAATAAAATTCAAATTTTCTTCCTTTTTAATTATTTCTTCAAAAATAGAGCATCTGCTCATCTTTCGATTTAAGCAAAATGCTCTATGTAAAACATTTTTATTAAGCAATCACTTCAAAGTGTCTAAGCACATCTATTATTGCATTGAATTAAATTTTTGTTTTGAGTGATTTCTTGGATTTTTTAGTTCATCTACTGCATTATGTGGATCATACACAGGAATTCCAAAACCTTTTTCACTTCAGCAATATAAGCTGTATGTACTTTAAATTCAGACTTATCTTCAACATACTATTGAACTTTCTTATATGTAACTCTTTCTTATTGTCGCACAGTTCACTTATTTGCTGATAGTGCTGTCAATTTTTTTGCGGGAAAGCAACACGACACTTTCCACATGTGCACTCATCGGAAACATATCAAATAAATACATTTCGGATGTATGATATCCTTTTTTGGCGAAGAACTGTATATCTCGAATCTGTGTAGCCGGATTGCAGGAAATATAAACGATCTTCTTCGGAGACATGCTGGTAAGTGATTCAATAAAAGACTTGGTGCTGCCGCTTCTTGGCGGATCCATCATGACAACATCCACTCTTTTTTTCATGCGGGCACATTGATTCATAAAACTGGTAGCATCCTCACAGACAAACGAAATATTTTTGATCTGATTCATACGAGCATTGATTTTCGCATCCTGAATGGCCTGCTGATTGATTTCTACTCCGATTACTTCTTTGACTTGATCTGCACAGCTCATGCCGATCGTACCGATTCCGCAGTACATATCATAAACAACATCGCTTTTTTTCAGATCAGCTAATTCAATAGCTTTTTGATAGAGCTTTTCAGTCTGATCATGATTGATCTGATAAAAGCTGGAAGCCGAAATACGATAGGTCTTATGACATAATTCATCGACAATGAATCCTTTGCCATACAGTACTTTTTCTTCATTGCCTAAAACAACACTCGTGCTTCTTGGATTGATATTCATGACTACAGTGGTAATCTTAGGACAGCGCTTGATCAGCTCATTGACAAAATTGCGGCTGCCTTTGAATTGCGCCTTTGCGACAACTAAGCATACCAAGGTCTGATCCGTTGCGATTGCTCTTCGGATCAGCACATGACGCAGTAAACCAGTTTTTTTGTCTTCATCATAAATATCAATATGAAACTGAATACATAATTTCTTGATTTCTGATGCAATTTGATTGGTCAGTTCATCATGATTGAAGCAATAAGGAATATCTGCCACATAATGAGAATTCTCTTCATAAAAGCCCATCTGCAGCTGTTTTTTCTTTTGAAAGGTATAGATTGCTTTATTGCGATACCCGTGACTGGTTTCACAGCCTACGACATCATGAACCTGAATATTTAATTGATTTTCCGATAATAAATCCTTGATCTGATTTTTTTTGATTTCCAGCTGCTTTTCATAGCGGATATAGCGATAATCACAGCCGCCGCACTGAGAAATGGAACAGTCATTTTTGATACGGGCTTCATCACTTTTGATGATTCGGATGATTTTTCCTACAAAGCCCTCTTTGATTCGTTTGATGATCTGAATTTCTGCCTGTTCATTTTCAATGCCCTGTGAGACAAATACCCAATTTTTCTGATAACGTATGTGAAATTTACCGTCCATGGATACTTTCGGCAATGTTGTAATAAATGTGTCATTGATCTTCATAAATACCTCATTTCATGATGTTATGCAAAATTATTGTAAACAATGTTCATATTGTTGACAAGTGATTTTGAATTTGTATCAAAAAAGATGGCCATAGCCATCTTTTGCCTAGATATTTTTCAGGAATGCTTTGTATCCTGCATAAGCTTCATAAACATCTGCCTTAGAAACGACTTCCCAAGGAGCATGCATATTCTGAACAGGAACTCCGGCATCCAATACTTCCATACCATATTGTGCAGAGATATAAGCGATTGTTCCTCCGCCTCCCTGATCAACACGGCCTAATTCAGCTGTCTGATAAGAAATGTTTTCCTTTTCCATTGCCGCAAAGACTTCTGCCATAAATTCTGGGTTTGCGTCATTGCTGCCACTCTTTCCGCGCACACCTGTGAACTTAGAGAAAGATAAGCCATAACCAAAGAAGGCTGTATTTTTCAATTCATTCACACTTGGATAGTTTGGATCATAAGCTGCACTGACATCACTGGACAGCATCTTCGAATTTGATAGTGCACGTCTTACCTTCAATTCTGTGTAGTCATTCATGCAGTTCATAATTTCCGCAACACTGTTTTCAAAGAAACGAGAAGAGGCACCTGTAGCACCGATGCTTCCGACTTCTTCTTTATCTGTCAATAAGCAGACACTCGTTCTTTCACTGACTTCTGTATCCAAAAGAGCCATCAAAGAAGTATATGAGCAAACACGATCATCATGTCCATAGCCCATGACCATTGAACGATCCAAGCCGTAATCTCTTGCCTTACCGGCAGGAACAATTTCAAGTTCTGCACATAAGAAATCTTCTTCAGCAATATCATATTTTTCTTTCAGTAAATTTAAGATATATGCTTTAGATTTTTCTTTTTCTTCATCTTTCTTAGGCATTGAACCCACAGTCACATTCAAGTCTTCCCCTTCAATGACCTTGCCTGCAGTTTTGCTCATCTGATCGCCAGACAAGTGAACCAATAAATCACTGATACCGATGACTGGATCACAGTCTTCTTCTCCGACAACCACCTGAACAACGCTGCCATCTTTCTTAGCGACAACACCGTGCATTGCCAAAGGCAAAGCCACCCATTGGTATTTTTTGATACCGCCGTAGTAGTGAGTATCCATCAAAACTAAATCATGATCTTCATACAAAGGATTCTGTTTGATATCGATTCGAGGTGAATCAATGTGAGCTCCTAAGATATTCATGCCATATTCCAAAGATTGACGGCCAATCTGGAACAATGCAATTGTCTTGCCCATGTGAGAGGCATAAACCTTATCTCCGGCAGTTAATGTTTCATGATTTGCAATCACATCTTTTAAATCTTTATAACCTTTTTCTTTTGCTAAACGAATTGTTTCAGTGACACATTCCCTTTCCGTTTTGCAATCAGAAATAAATTTCTTATAGTTTTCGCTGAAATCAAATACGTCTTGAACTGCTTTATCATCGTATTTTTCCCAAGCACTTTTCTTTTCCATAAGTTTCCTCCTCCATTTTCTTCTATTATACTCTTTTTTTAATGAAATACTACTTCAAATGCATCACATTTCTTCATTCTTTTCACATAAAAAAACCGTCTTGATCATCAAGACGGCTATCAATTAAATATTTACATTTTCAACATTATGCCAAACATTCTGCACATCATCAACATCATCCAATAATGTCAATAATCTTTCAAACAGCATTTTGTCTTCGCCTTCCAATGTGCAGTATTCATTTGGAATCATCGCTAATTCAAGCACATGGAATTTTACATCCGGAATCAACGCTTCAATAGCATCTTTTGCTTTATACAGATCACTTGGTTCTACCATGATATTCATAGCTTCCCCTTCTACTTCAATTTCTTTTACATCTACATCCGCCATGATCAATGTATCTAACATGGTTTCTTCATCCGTATAATCGATGATGATATTTCCTACATGCTGGTAGTTGAAAGAAACACTTCCGGATACCCCTAATTTTGCATGTGATTTATTGAATGCAGTACGTAAATCAGCGATTGTACGATTCTGATTGTCTGTCAAGCATTCCACGATGACAGTAGATGCTCCGGCACCGAATCCTTCATAAGTCGCACTGGAATAGTTTTCTGTTGATCCGCCTTTTGCTTTTTCAATCGCTCTTTTGATTACATCTGCAGGTACGTTGTTTGCTTTTGCACGTTCGATTGTTTTCTTCAGCGCCTGATTCATATCTGGATCAGGTTCACCTGCTTTTGCAGCCATGTAAATTTCCTTTGAGTGTCTTGAATATAACTTTGCATTGGCAGCACTTGTCTTAGCCATAGCAGCTGCTCTAACTTCAAAATGTCTTCCCATATTTTCACCTTCCAAATTTCACTCAAATATTCTATCATATTTCAGCTATAAAAAGAAATAATAAATTGCGTATTTATACATATCTTTGGCATAAAAAGCAGATTTTTATACAAAAATGATGAAAATTAAAATAAAAACATCGATAAAAGAACAAATATAATCACTAAAACACTAATGATCGGAGCCACGATATCGTTCCAGATTGAAAGCTGTCTTCTGTTTGCTTTACGCTGATTTGAACGATTCTTCTGCATTCGGGCAGCATAATTGCTTTGCTGGAGTGCTCGTGAAGGTCGTGTATCAATGGATTTCTCGACATCTACACTTCTTCCGTCCACACGAATCTGCCGAGGTTTCGGATTGGTGCGCGCATAACAGAACGGACAATATTTTTCTTTGCTGTCATAAATTGTTTTACATTCCCTGCATCTGATTTTCATGATTCTCCCCCATTTCTTTTGTCAATTTCAGTATATCATATCTATTGAAAAAATATACAAAAGTGAGAAAAGTGTCATTTCGATTTAAAAAAACAGACTGAAGATCAGCCTGTTTATCGCTTTATTATAGCCAAAATCACAAATTCAAGCATCATGATGAAGACAACCGGAAAGATGGAATTGCTCATTTTTCACTCACCAGCTTTTCATAAACTCTTGCCGTAAGCAAATAGACAACGATATAGAAAAAGGCAAATGCGAGGAATGTGATCACGGTAGACATCATGAAACGAGCTGCATTGGTCATGGATACCAAGCTGAACAGCAAGCGAATCAAATTAAAGGCAAAGCAGATATGAATACCGGCAACAATCAGCGGCAGGAAAAAGACAGCTAATACCTGTGAATGCACTGCTTTCTTTACTTCCTGACGGCTCATTCCGACATTCTGCATGATCCTGAATCGTTCGCGGTCTTCATAGCCTTCACTGATCTGTTTGTAATACATGATCAAAACAGTTGCCATGACAAACAATGAACCTAAGAAAATTCCTAAAAAGAAGAAACCGCCAAACATGGATTGCATATCCACAAATTCATAGTTGCGATTGACAAAATTGATCCAGGCAATCGTATCTGTTTCCTGTGTTTCTTCATTCCATGCCGTGATCTCATTGGTCATGATCTCATTCATGTTGTGAGTCACAGCAGCTGTAATATCATAATCATCTTCAACATCATAGCCATACATAAATGACACAGAGGTCATTTCCGGTGTATAATCGTCAGCATAATTCAGACGTGTCCATTGCTCATCGATCCAATCAAATTGTTCTTCATTCATCACAAAGATATAGCTGTCCACCATATTGGCGGCAGATGAACCGATTGGATCAAATTGTTCAATTGTGCCGACAACATTATAAATACGATTGAATATACCTAAAGTAGAACCATTGTATTCATGCTGAACACTGTAGACTAGCACTTCATCATCCTTCAGTGAAACCGTGTCATCATAAAACATGCTGTAATAGCTGATCGGCATAAAATATAACATCTTTACATCCGATTGATTGTAGTTCTGCACACTGGAAGCATCAACAATGAAATTGTTTCCCTGACGCAATCCGCCTCCGGCAATATATTCATAATACAGCTCATTGCTTACTTCTGTATTGGCTTTTTGAGCTGCAAGCTGAGCCGCCTCTTGGAAAGGAGCAGCATCTACTTCTGTTTTCTGATAAAAAGTTGTTTCTGTGACGATTTCACGCGGATAACGCTGATTGACAGTTTCATCGACTCCGCTGTACAGCCAGCTGGTAGAAGAAATCATGACCAAGACCATCGTGGATAAAATACAGATATTCGCTAAACCGACGGCATTTTGCTTCATACGATAGATCATTCCGCTCACAGAAATAAAATGGTTGGGTTTGTAATAAAAGCGCTTGTTGTTTCTCAATGCTTTCAGTATCGTCACACTGCCGGAGACAAATAAGCAATAAGTGCCGATGATAACCAAGATAACGGCCGGAAAGAAAACCAAAAAGCTTGTCATTCCATCATTGGCATTCATCGCTAAGAAATAACCGCCGCCTAAGCTCAAGGCACCGATCAAAGTAATCAGCCAATTGCTTTTCGGTTCCTTTTCACCGACTTGTCCGCCTCTTAATAATTCAACCGGAGAAGACAAGTGAATCTGACGCAGATTGTTGATCAATGTTGCCAAAAAGATAATTGAGAACAGGATAATTGTTTCAGCGACAGCACTCGGCAATATTTCAAAGCCAAACTGCACATCAAAGGATACAATTCTTAACAATAATAACAAGACTAATTTATGAAACAGAATACCAAACAATAATCCCAAGCCTAATGAAATCAAAGCAACATACAATGTTTCAAAGAAGATCATAATAGAAATATGCTTTTTTTCCATTCCCAATATGTTATATAAACCAATTTCTTTTTTCCTGCGCTTCATCAAAAATGAATTCGTATAGAAAAGAAAAATAATCGCAAATAACGCCACGACAAAGGTTCCTAAGGCCATCAAAACCTGAATATAATCACCGCCGCGCAGTGTTCGGGTTGTTTCACTGAAGGCCAATGAATTGATGATATAGTACATGCCGATTGTCAAGATACATGTCAGAATATACGGAACATATACTTTGGCATTTTTTTTGATATTGGACAATGCCAGTTTCGGATACAAAAGCTTACTCATATCGGCTTTCTCCTGTAGCGATCATCGTCAGTGTATCGGAAATCTTCGTAAACATTTCATCAACGCTGCTGTTGCCGCGATACAATTGATGATATACTTGTCCATCTTTGATAAATAAAACTCGTTTGGCATGAGAAGCTGCCCGCGTAGAATGAGTTACCATCAAAATGGTCTGTCCTTTGCTGTTGATCTTATCAAAAATATTTAACAGATCATCGGCCGCCCGAGAATCCAAAGCTCCGGTAGGCTCATCCGCCAAGATCAAAGCAGGATCTGTGATCAATGCTCTGGCTACTGCACATCGCTGCTTCTGTCCGCCGCTGACCTCATAAGGAAATTTCTTTAAAATATCTTTGATGCGCAGTTCTTCCACAATAGGAGCACTGGCTTTCACCATTGTTTCATAGCTTTTATTGGAAAGCACTAAGGGCAGGAAAATATTGTCCTGAATGGAAAAGTTATCCAACAGATTAAAATCCTGAAAGACAAAGCCCAAATTTTCTCTTCGGAATTTTGAGATTTCTTTTTCACTGATCTTCACAATATTTTTGCCGTTCAATAATACTTCACCGCTTGTCGGTTTATCCAATGAAGCCAAAATATTCAGCAGTGTTGTTTTCCCTGAACCGCTCTCACCCATAATGGCTACATATTCACCCTGATCGACTGAAAAACTGACATCGCTTAATGCCTGTACATGATTCCCATTGAATCGTGTTGTATAAATCTTTTTTAAGTTTCTTACTTCGAGTAATGCCATAAAATCCTCCTGAAATTCATTTCCCTTTGTGCTTTCATTATACAAATAAAGGAAATGACGTGCCATTTTATTGGCTTACATTTCCTGTTTGATTCTTACACTCTTGTAAGTTATTCATTTTTCAGATCATAGTGATTGACATCCAAGATGATCTTGGTTCCTTTGCCGACTTCTGATTCAACACTGATTTCATGTCCCAGCTGTGTACAGACACGTTTGCATAAATACAAGCCTAAACCGCTGGATTTTTTATCCGTATGACCGTTGTATCCGGTAAAGCCCTTTTCAAAGATACGATTGACATCACTTTTTTCAATTCCAATTCCGCTGTCTTCAATGACCAAGACCCCGCTTTTCGGCATATAAATCGAAATCGTACCGCTAGGCGTATATTTGATGGCATTGCTTAATAATTGTTCCAAGACAAAGCAGAACCATTTCTCATCTGTTAAGATCTGGTAATGACACGGAACATAATTCAAGGTCAATTTTTTCAGGATAAACATACGGGCATATTTGCGTACGCTTTGACGGATCAATTCATCAATATCCTGTTTCATAAATAAATAATCCGTAGAAGAAGCATTCAATCTTAAATAAGACAAAACCATTTCCACATATTGTTCAATCTTAAATAATTCCGTTTCTATTTCACTGTTTTCAGCTGTAGGATTGCTTTGAAGCAATAAGCGCATGGCCGCAATCGGTGTTTTGATCTGATGAACCCACATTGTATAATAATCAATCATTTCGGTATAATTGTTATCCTTTTCGGTAATCAGCTGATTTTTCTCATCAAACAATACCTGCAATAACTGCTGGTAATCTTTTTCCATTAAATTCGTACTTTCAGGCAATTCATCCAATGAAAGCATGATCTGATGCTTTAAATAATCCAATTGCTGATGCTTGTGATAATACTGCAATGAATCAAAGATCAAAAAGAAAAATCCCAATACGCTGCAGATAATTCCGGTATACAAAATAGGTTCTAATGGTATCTGATACAGAAACAAGATCGTAATTGCAATCATGACGAAAGTAAAGAAACAAAGAATTGCTTTTTTATGCTGATAGATATACTGAAAAAATATCGTGATATACTTATCGTTCATTTATTCCACCACATAACCAATGCCTTTTTTGGTTGTAATAAAATCCTTCAGACCGCATTCATCCAATTTCTTTCTTAATCGTGTCATATTGACTGTCAATGTATTTTCATCAATAAAGCTGTCTGTTTCCCACAGCTTTGTCATCAATGTTTCTCTGGATACGATTCTTCCTTTATTTTCAATCAATGTGACCAAAATACGAAATTCATTTTTGGTCAGTTCAATTCTTTTGCCATGGACACTCAGTGAGGCATCACTGGTATTCAGGATGGCATCCTTGTGTTCCAATAAATTCACTGCCCCGCCGAAATCATACGTTCTTCTGAGCATCGCCTGTACTTTGGCTGTCAGTACATTCAGATCAAAGGGCTTGGCAATAAAATCATCGGCTCCCATATTCATGGCCATGACAATATTCATATTGTCAGAAGCAGATGAAATAAAAATAATCGGTACTTTGGAAACACTTCGGATCTGCGTGCACCAATGATAGCCGTTATAAAACGGAAGCGAAATATCCATCAATACCAGCTGCGGATCATAGCTGACAAATTCATTTAACACATTCTGAAAATCCTTGATGCTTCGCACATCACATCCCCAGTTGGATAAATGATTCATGATAGCATTGCAGATGACTACATCATCTTCGACAATAAGTATTCTGTGCATATTTTCACTCCCTCAAACTGTTTCCATTATACCACTCCAAATGTTTGATTCCAAGTAGGCAGAAAAAAAGCCTTCGCATCGGAAGGCTTTTGATTATCCTCTCAGTTTGGCACCTACTTCTTTTTCCAAAGAGGCAATGATCTTATCATGAATTTCATTGATCTGAGCGTCAGTCAAAGTGGCTTCACTGGACTGGAACACAATGCTCAAAGCAATGGACTTGCTGTCGGCATCCACATGTTCTCCGGTGTAAACATCAAAGACATCGACTTGACGAATGATTTGTTTTCCGGCCTTGCGGATCAATTCCTTGATCTTTGCAACAGGAACTTCTTTGTTTACGACAAAGGCCAAGTCACGAGTCACAGATGGATATTTAGAGACCGGAACATATTTCACTTTGCCGGCATTGCTGTTTAACAATACTTCCAGATTCACTTCTAACATGATAACTTCTTGATCGACATCACAAAGTTTTGCCAATTGCGGATGAATATGACCAAAGATTCCTAACAACTGATTGCCTAAATACAAGGCAGCTGAACGATATGGATGGAAGTGTTCTGTATCCAATGTATTTTCTTTGACAAAGACACGGTTGGCATCAAAACCAAAGCTATTGAATAAGGATTGAGCCAATCCCTTCATTGTATAGAAATTAGCCGGAATAGCCAGTTTCTGCCATCTGCTCTTCTGAACATCTCCGCACATGACAACTGCCAAACGTTCTTCTACTGCATCTTCTGCATAAACGTTGCTGATTTCAAATAAAGAAATGTCTTTGACAGAACGATTCTGATTATATGAAACGGCATTTAACAAACTTGGCAAGATAGAGTTGCGCACATAGCGGCGATCTTCGCTCATCGGAGAAGCCAATTCAACGACCGGAGTGATCGGCATGACACTGCGCTTCAATAATTCAGCTGAAACAAGTGTATAAGTTTCTGCTTCATTATAACCCATACCGGTCAATATCGTTCTGATCTTTCTGCGCATTGCCTGACGGCGATTCAGTGCCCCGACAGTCATCGGCATGACTGGCAGTGTACTTGGCAAGCGATCATAGCCGATCAGACGAATAATTTCTTCCGAAATATCTTCCTGAATCTTCAGATCTGTACGATAGCTTGGAATAGAAACGACCATATCCTTGCCGTTGACCTGAGGATTCAGATCTAACCATTTTAATTCTTCACTCATTTCTTCTACACTGAAATCAGTTCCTAAATGAGCATTGATGGCATCCGCATTGATCTGGATCGTTACCGGTGTATAGCCTGAATCTCCATAAACAACTGTTTCTTCAATACCTTTTGCATCGGCATATTCAATCAAAAGCTGTACACAGCGATCCATTGCTTTTTTCACAGCCATCGGTTCAATTTCTTTGGCATTGCGCACAGAAGCATCACTGGTAATATTCAGTCTTCTGGCTGTATTGCGGATGGAAACATGATTGAATGTAGCGACCTCGATGATAATTCCCTTCGTTGATTCATCAATCTTGGAATCATCTCCGCCCATGATGCCGGCAATGCCGACAGGCTGTCCCTGTGTTGTGATCATGATATCTTCTTTTTCAATTTTGTATTCCACTCCATCCAATGCCGTATAAGTGGTATCAAAGCCATCTGCTACGACAATATCTTGGTGCATTTTCGCAATATCATAAAAATGTGTCGGCTGTCCTGTTTCCAGCATAACAAAGTTAGAAATATCAACTACGTTATTGATAGATTTCACTCCTGCCGCATGAAGCAGATCCTGCATCCATTTGGGTGATGGCTTAATAGTAACTTCATTAATGACCTTGCCCATGAAATGCGGACATTTTGGTGTTGCGGAAGATACCTTCAGCTGTGTTGGCGTACCGATGTCACTGGCACCTTCACAATCCGGCAGAGTCACTGTTTTATGCAGAATAGCGCCGGTTTCTTTGGCCATGGCCCAGCTGGATAAGCAGTCATTGCGGTTCGGTGTCAGACCAACATCGATCAGTGTATCATCCAAGCCCAGATAAGCCAATGGATCTCCGCCGATCTGTGCATCTTCGCCCAATACTTCAATTCCGCTTTTGCTTTCTTCGCTCAATGCTTTTGGATCTACCCCAAGTTCAAGCAAAGAACAGATCATCCCATTGGATTCCACTCCGCGGATCACACCTTTTTTGATTTCACCGTTTGGCAGCTGAGCTCCCGGCAAAGCCACAATGACTTTTTGTCCTGCCTGAACATTTGGAGCACCGCAGACAATCTGATCCACTTTGTCGCCCAAATCTACTTGGCAGATGTGCAGATGATCTGAATCCGGATGATCGACACATTCTTTGACATAGCCGATTGTCAGATGAGTTCCTTGAGCCATCGGTTCCAAACCTTCAACTTCAAGACCGGCGGTTGTCAGCTTATCGGCTAATTCCTGTACCGTTATATCACTTAAGTCCATGTATTGACTTAACCATTTTTTACTTGTAATCATAAACGTTTCCTCCTAGTCAAAACGAGAGAACACTTTCAAGAAGCGCACATCATTGGTATAGAAATGACGAATATCATCAATGCCATACTTTAACATAGCTACACGTTCTACCCCTACCCCAAAAGCAAAGCCTGAGCATTTCGTAGAATCATAACCAGCCATTTCCAATACATTTGGATGTACCATACCGGCACCCAAAATTTCAATCCATCCGGTATGCTTGCAGACTGGACATCCCTTGCCATTGCAGATATGACAGCTGACATCGACTTCGACACTTGGTTCTGTGAATTGGAAATAGCTTGGACGGAAACGAATCACACGCTTATCGCCGAACATCTTTTTCGCCATGAATTCCAAGGTTCCCTTTAAATCAGACAGCTGAATTCCTTCGGCCACAACCAAGCCCTCCATCTGCGTAAACTGATGAGAGTGCGTAGCATCATCGTCATCACGGCGATAAACCTTTCCTGGGCAGATCACCTTGATCGGCAATTTTGGTGCATGAGCTTCCAGCTGACGTGTCTGAATAGCCGTTGTATGTGTTCTCAACAATCTTTCCGCATCAATATAGAAGGTATCCTGCATATCACGAGCCGGATGTCCATGAGGAATATTCGCTCTTTCAAAATTATAAAGATCCATTTCAACCTCAGGTCCTTCTGCCACTGTATAGCCCAAGCCGATGAAGAGATCTTCCAGTTCCTGCTGGACCAAAGTCAGCGGATGTACATTGCCTAAATTTGGTTCAAAGCCATCCAAGGTGATATCAATTTTTTCTTTTTCCAAGCGTTCATTCATTTCCTTGACTTCAAGTTCTGCTTTCTTTTCTTCAATCAAAGAGGCAATGAATGACTTGATTTCATTGACACTGGCACCAAAAGCCGGACGATCGGCAGGATCCAAATTTTTCATTTCTTTCATTGCTTCCTGCAAAGGTCCTTTTTTACCTAAATATTCTACTCGGCAATCATTCAGCTTTGACAAAGTATCACAATTCTGAATTGCTTGTTCTGCCTGAGCACGAAGTTGTTTCAACTGTTCCATATTTACCTCCATATAATAAAAAAACGCCAGACACACAGGAACGACGAGCGCGGTACCATCCTGTTTCATCTTGCGACACACTTATTGCAGATAACCGCTGCGGCGGGGGAGGATTAGTCCCACTCAAAGGTGAATTCGTAAAACCGCATCATCAAGAGGCTTCCAGTCGCTGACCTCTATTCCCTATATGATGGAGAAGTTTCCTACTTGTCCTTATCAACGTATTAACACTGCTTATTATAGCCTATTTATTTGGCTTTTACAACAGATTTTTGCTTTTTGCCTGCGATAGCTCCAGTAATTGACTCACAGACAAAAAACTAGAAACAAGCGTATTTTTCTCATAGTATAAGCTGTCCCTTGGGGATAGAAAGGACTATGATATGGGAATCATTTATACAAACAAAGAAGTAAACAGAAGCAGTATTGACTGTGACGGCACATTTCAGGTACATCTGGCTCTTGCAGCAGAACCTGATCTTCAAAGCAATCCGGCAGATATTGTCATGATCTTGGACCGCAGCGGTTCAATGACCGGAAGTCCGCTGGAAAATTTAAAGATCGGTGCTAACACATTCATTGATATTTTAGATGAAACAACAGATGGCAGCGATGACGGACAAATTGGCGGAGGCAGCAAGATCGGCATTGTCAGTTTCGCAACGGCCGCAACTCCGGACATTGGCTTAAGCACTTCTGTTGCGGCCTTAAAAGCAGCTGTGGATGCATTAGCAGCCAATGGCTCTACCAATCACAAGGAAGCCTTTGAAAAAGCCTTGGCTATGTTTGACCCATTATCAGCCAATCAAAAAATCATGATCATGTTTACAGACGGCATCACAACCATCGGCGGCGATGCAGCACCAATCGCTCAATTAGCTAAAGACAGCGGCGTAACTATTTATGTCATCGGTCTGAATGGCGACAGCGGATTAGATCTTGATGCTTTAATTGCTTGGGCAAGCTCTCCGGCAGCTGATTTTGTGGCCATTACACCGGATGAAGAAAAGCTTGTGGAATTATTTGAAGACTTAGCTGCGGATATTTCAAGTCCGGGAGCCACCAATATTGAAATTGAAGAAATCATCAACGATTGCTTCAAGATCATTGACATTGATGCCCCAGACAAAGGTGTTGTCCAGCAAGTCAATGATACAGCACTTATCTGGAAAATTGAAAAACTGGCGGCAATGGATACTGAAGAAGCCAATCTGACCTTCACTGTCCAGCGCATCGGTACCTGTAATGGCACAGTCTATGTCAATGAAAGCTTAACGTACAGTGATGATGAAGGACAAGATCCGCAGTTTCCAGATCCAACCATTAAAGTTGACTGTGACAATGGTAATTGTCCGGACACGATCGATATTTACATGGATCAATGCAATGATGTCATAACCTTTGATGCCAATGATCTGTATATCGAAAATGGCTGTATCCTGACTCTCAATGTTTTGCTGCGAAATGTTTGTCCTGACAAAAGAGTCGCTTTAGCTGTCATCTTAAGTGAAGTCGATGATCTTGGGCTGGAGGAATCCCGCGGTGTTAAATTCATCCTAGTACCGGCACATGACAATGATCTGTGCAGTGATATTGCCGTTGAATGCATTCGCTTCGTACTGCCTTCTTCTTTATCCTGCAACTGTACCACTCGTCATTTTAAAGCACGATTTATTGCCAATATTGTCGATTTTAATTTTAATTGCTGTGATGTAACATTCAAAAAATAATTAAACTGCTCTGTGCTGATCCCACAGAGCTTTTTACTCAAAGTTTTTAAAAACACAAGAAAAATAGACAAAAATTTGATATAATATCAGAAAGAGGTACATATATGAAAAATAGTGAAATCGAAAAAAACATGTTTCAAATTGCTGCTGCATTCATTGAAAAAAGATTTCCTAAAGGCTGGGGAGGTGTCGGTGTCATTCATACTCAGCAAGGAAGTTATTTTACCAGTGTCGCCTTAGAAAGTGCCAATGCCTCTGTTCTGTTATGCATCGAAGCCGGTGCTATGTGTGAAGCCCAAAAATATAATGAAAAAGTGACCCACTGCTTATGCGTTGTCCGTGAAGATGAAAATTCACCGTTCAAGGTCTTATCTCCTTGCGGTGTCTGCCAAGAAAGACTGCGCTATTGGGGAGAAAACGTATTGGTCGGTGTGACAACGGATGATGATTCGCTGTGTTTTGTGCCATTAAAAGAATTGCAGCCTCATCATTGGAGTCATGCTTATCCCAAAGAAGAACTAGAACATTATCAAAAATAAAGAGCCGATGGCCAATGTCATTAAGTTAATACAATGACACCAAAGGGATAACGAGAAAATTCGTTACCCCTTTTTTTATTTTTTTATTCAAAAGGTATTGACATATCTTCCAAAATCTGCGGCGACTACGTCGCCAATTTTTTATAG
>CALUVS010000035.1 GCA_944324265.1 uncultured Traorella sp. | reverse complement strand
TGTTCACGGATTAGGTTTTGCAGGAAGTCCTTTGCCTTGCTGACGATACTGCGGAACAGACCCGGCAGCCAGCCCTTGGTTTTGATAGACTGGCTTGTTTTTTCGTGTATCTCTGTTCGCTTGACTTCTAAAATCTTTGCTTCGGAGATACCCGATAATAACGCCATATCCGCTGTCCTGTTCCATTCCTGTCTTGCGGCATTGTCGGCTTTGATTTCGTCCTCTTTGGGATTGTTCTTGCCGATTTTCTTAGTCGGCAGATAGACGCTGTTTTATCAAATACCTTTAAGTGCTTGCTGGAATGAAGAAACAGAGTGGATAGAGAAGGCTATGCAGTACGGCACTTTGAAAGAAAGTGATTGGAAGTACGGCAAGATCATTGCCGGTATTGTCACACCTGTATTTGCTTCCATGCTTTTGCATATGCCGAAACCGGCGGGTACTGAAATATACAATAAAATGACTCCGTTTTTCAATGTATTTCTTGATGATTGCTTTTTCAGCAGTCATTACGGAACAGAGGTATACATAAAAATCAAATGAAATATCTTCATTCACAAGAGCAATTGACTATTCTTTTTCACCGCAATAAAAAAGCGTTTGATCAAACGCTTTGAGAGAATCAATTTCCTAATAATTGAAGCAGTTCTTTGTATACACCGTTTTCTTCATTGGAATACTGGGTGATGAAATGAGATGCCTGAATGATCTGCGGATGAGCGTTTTTCATAGCATAGCTGTATTTCGCTTCTTTCATCATTTCCAAATCATTGAGATAATCGCCGAATACGGCTGTTTCTTCTTTGGAAATATGAAAATATGATTGAAGGAAGCAGGCAGCTGTTCCTTTATTGAAGCCTTTCGGCATGATGTCCATCCAGTCAAATGCGGATACACTGACCAAGAAGTCATTGAAGTGCTGAAAGTGCGGATATATATGTTTTTCAGTGCCTTGGTCACACCAAATGGCTATTTTTAAAACTTCATCATCCAGATGCATGATTTTATCCAATGAATCTATTTTTTCAAGTTGTGCATAATAGCGTTTGGCTTCAGTAAGAAATGCTTCATTTTCTTTTTCCACATAAGCACTTTTCTTTCCGCATACGATGACATAAGCATTGGAAAGAGAGCGTCCGATGCGGACAAAGTTCATGGCTTCTTCTTTTTTCATGGTATGAGAAAACAGTTCTTGATTTTTATAGACAATATACATGCCGTTTTCAGCGACATAGATCATATCTTCCTGTATTTCTTCAAAACTATTCTTTAAACTGCTGTATTGTCTTCCGCTGGCAGCGGCAAATAAGATTCCTTCTTTTGATTTCTTGTGTATGTACTGCAAAATACCTTCACTGAATTGTTTTTGACTGTTCAATAAAGTACCGTCCATATCAGCAATTACTAATTTGATCATAAATCCTCCGTTTTTTTAAATTCTACCATAGAATATTTAAAATGGAAAGATTGTCATTGAATTGACTTTCCTCTATAAAAATCATATAATACGCATGTAATTGTGCTTATATGGGAATTTATTCCGGCCTGACATAATAAAAGCCTAAAAGAAAGGAAAAGACTATGAAAAGATTTTTTACTTCAGAATCTGTAACAGAAGGACATCCGGATAAGATCTGCGATGCGATTTCAGATGCAATCTTAGACGCGATCCTGGAAAAAGATCCAATGGGTCGAGTTGCTTGTGAAACTTGCTGTACAACAGGGATGGTCATGGTCATGGGGGAAATCTCTACTAACTGTTATGTAGATATTCCGCGCATTGCCCGTGATGTGATCCTGGATATTGGCTATGATCGTGCAAAATATGGCTTTGATGGACAGACTTGTGCTGTGTTGAGCTGTATTGATGAACAATCCAGTGATATTGCGATGGGGGTTGATGCAGCTTTGGAAAGCCGTGACAGTGATGTCAAGGATACAGGTGCCGGCGATCAGGGAATGATGTTCGGTTATGCTTGTGATGAAACAGAGGAATTGATGCCTTTGGCTATTATGCTTGCGCACAAATGTGCTAGACAGCTGACCAAGATCCGCAAAGAAAAAGTCGTGGATTATTTAAGACCGGACGGGAAGACACAGATCACAGTAGAATATGACGGCGATGAAGTGAAACGCATTGACAGCATTGTTATCTCTACTCAGCATTCCGAAGAGGTTTCATTGGAAACTATTCGTGAAGATATGATTCGTTATGTCATCAATGAAATCATTCCTAGCGAATTGATGGATGAAAATACAAAGATTTATGTGAATCCGACAGGACGTTTTGTCATCGGAGGACCTCACGGCGACAGCGGATTGACCGGCAGAAAGATCATTGTCGATACTTATGGCGGCATGGCTCGTCATGGAGGCGGGGCTTTCTCAGGAAAAGATCCAACGAAAGTGGACAGAAGTGCAGCTTATGCAGCTCGATGGATTGCCAAAAACATTGTGGCTGCAAAATTAGCGAAGAAATGTGAAATTCAATTGGCTTATGCCATTGGGGTAGCTCACCCGGTATCTGTATTGATTGATACATATGGTACAGGAACTGTCAGTGATGAAAAATTAGCGGAAGCTGTAAATCAAGTGTTTGATCTGCGTCCGCAGGCTATCATTGAAACATTGGATCTGAGAAGACCGATCTATCGTCAGGTAGCGGCATATGGGCACATGGGACGCACAGATCTGGATGTACCTTGGGAAAAAGTCAATCGTGTTGATGAATTGTTAGAAGCAGTGAAATAAAGGATGCGCGATGCATCCTTTTTCATATATTTTTCAGCAATGTGCATAAAAAAGTTTTGTATGGGCAGTCTAGTAGTGGAGGTATTTTATGAAAAAATTACTGATGCTAGGTTTAAGTATGCTTCTGCTAAGCGGCTGCTCATGGTTTGACGGCAATAATACGGATAATATGAATGATCCGATGAACGAACCTTCAAATAACGATAATCAGCCGGATGATAATTCCAGCATGAACAAAAGCGGGAAAATTCAAGATGTGATTGATTATTTTGAAACTGAAGGAGTTGAAGTGCAGAACATGTCTGCCATTGATCAATTTGATTTTGCGGCGCATGAAGGTGCTATGTTTGAATTAAACGGCGAAACTGTATATCTGTATCGTTTGAACAGTACGGATACACAGATGCAGAATTGGATGAATGAAATCAAACAGAATAATACCGTTTCTGTCAATAAGGATGGTATGGATGAAGAATATTCAGCTTTGCTGAATAATGATTATTTATTGGTGTATAACAAGGATGCGGATATTGCACCTTTAGATGAGCTTTTCAATAACTACAGCATGAAATAGCCAATGGCTATTTTTTATTTGATGGACTTATTTTGCTGAGCAGTGAGTGATCATATAATTAAATAATTGTCTGATTGCAGGACGGGTATTGCTTTTATGCTTGATGATGGTAAGATCAATTGATGGTATGTCGGATTGAAAAGGGACAAAGACACTTGGAAAAAGTGTAGGAATGCCTATGATGAAAAATTCTGCTGTCAGTACAAGGCATCTTTCTACCTGAACGGTCATGATAATCTGATCAACCGTATTGGCTTTGAGTGTCTTATATGGGAAAATACCGCTTTTATTGAGATTAATCAGTGAAGCAGGAACATCATCGATGTAGTTAGTGGGATAGAGTACTTTCTCATTTTTGAGATCATCCGGAACGATGATCTTTTTTTGCGCTAATGGATGACCCTCAGGAACTAGTACTCCATATCGGCAGCTTTGCAGAACCTTTTCTTCATAATCGCTGCCAGCCCAAAGATCTTTGAGATGAAAACTTAAGGCAATATCTAATTTCTTTTCCTTTAGCTGCTGGATCAGAGAATCATTGTCCATGGAATCATATTGAAAGTGAACCTCAGAAAAATTTTGATGAAAATCCGCCAGAGTTTGACAGGCAGCTGCAAAGCAGAAACCATACGAAGTGCCGATTTTGATTGTATGATCCTGATATGAAGCAATGTAGCGAGTCTGATGAACAAAGGAATCTTCAATTTCCAGCATTCGTTTGCTTGCTTGATAGAAATATTCTCCGGCAGGAGTCAGCTGCAGTTTTCTATGAGAGCGATCAAATAGCTTGCAGCCAAGCTCTTCTTCCAAAGCAGCAATAGAACCGGAAATAGATGCTTGAGCAATGTAGTGGATTTCAGCTGTTTCTGTAAGATTTAATGTTTCAGCGGCAGTAATAAAATAAGTCAGTTTTCGTCGATTCATATGAGTTTCTCCGTAATTTTATTATAGCGCAGAAAGATGATTTATCATAGGTAAAAACCTATTGAAATAATAGGAATTGAATTTGATTTTGTCACTTGTTAAGAATATAATTTATTTAGACGGAGGGTACAAGATGAAATAATGAAAATTGTCACTGCAGGAAGTATGCTGATGTCTTTATGTTCTTGCGGCCAAAGTACTGAGCAGCCGGTTCAAAGCAGCTTTACTGCCGGCACTTATGAAGTCAGTGAAACTGGGATCAATGAATTTACACTGTCCTTTACCTTCAGTGAAGATGCATTGACTGACATTGAAGTGATTGAAGAAAATGAAACTTTCGGAACAGGGAAAACAGCGATTGAAAAATTGTCGGCCCAAGCATTGGAGTATCAGACGACAAATCTGGATGTGATCAGCGGTGCGACAGTCACCAGTGCTGCTTTTAAGCGTGCGTTAAATAAAGCAGTGGAGATGGCGGGCGGTGATGCCAGTCTGTTGAATGGTGAAGTTCCTCAAGAAAATTATGAGGATACAGAGTGTGATTTAGTTGTTGTCGGTGCCGGAAATGCCGGTATGGTCGCCGCTGTCTATGCGATTGAAAACGGAATGGATGTGATTCTTCTGGAATCAACGGATCTGCTGGGCGGTACTTCTATGGATGCGGCTTATCTAGTCGGCGGATCAACAAATCTTCAAAAAGAATTGGATGTTGATTGCACACAGGAAGATGTGACGAACTGGCTGATGACACGGACAGGTGAAACCAGTGATGATCTGTATGATC
The DNA here is from genome assembly GCA_944324265.1 of uncultured Traorella sp. Taxonomy (GTDB): domain Bacteria; phylum Bacillota_I; class Bacilli_A; order Erysipelotrichales; family Erysipelotrichaceae; genus Traorella. Next base: position 15,869 of record CALUVS010000035.1, on the reverse strand, counting down.
CTGAATGGAATGTGAAATTCTCTAAAGGAGCTACTGAAACAATCAACTGGCTGATCGATCAGAGCGTGAAATTGAATAAGATTGATCCAAGTCTTTCAAGAGCACATGTATCCAGTGATTACACAGTAGCCGGAAATGCTATGTTAGATGGCTTAAGTGCAAAATTGGAAGAATTGAATACAGATGTACGTTTGGGCAATAAAGCATCAGAATTGATCGTTGAAGATGGAAAGGTAACAGGTGTGGTTGTGGAGACATTCAACGGAACTTATTCCATTCATGCGGAGAATGTCTTGCTTTGTACCGGCGGTTATTTTGCAAATCAGGAGATGGTCAAACAGTATTTTACTGAGTTTGCGGATTTAAATTTACCAAGTGATGCACGTATTGGTTCTGATGGCAGCGGTATGCTGATGGCACAGGAAGCGGGAGCTCAGCTAGCCAATATGAATGAAGGAAATGTATTCCCATTTGCTGTCAATGTCAATGGTGTGGAATATAATACACCTTTGGGATTCATCTGGATGGGAGGTATTGCTGTCAATCAGGAAGGACAGCGCTTCACCGATGAAACAGCGAAATATCTGACAGTTTCCAAAGAAATCCTGAAACAAACGGATGCACAGGCTTATGTAGTATTTGATCAGACAACCTTCAATACAGCCTCTGCAACGAGTGCAGATCAATTGAATCAATTGATGATCAATGGCTTGATTGAAAAATATGAGACATTGGAAGAATTAGCAGAGCTCATCAGATTCCGGCTGATCAGCTGACAGAAACAGTGGCTCATTATACAAAATTAGTTCATAATGGAGCAGATACTGATTTCAATCGTCCGTACTATTACATGCAGTATTCTGATATGGCCACAGCTCCTTATTATGTAGTGAAAACAGAAATGTGTCTGCATACTTCATGGGGAGGAATTGTCACAGATATTCATGGACAGGTCTTAAATGAACAAGGAGAAGTCATTGACGGTTTATATGCAGCCGGTGAATGTACGCAAAGCAAGGTGCAGGGAAACGGCAGTGCTACGCAGGGTCCTGTCTGGGGAAGAATCAGTGTTGATCATATGCTCAGCGAATAAGAATAGCTGAAATGAAAATATCGATAGCATGGCGTTTGCCATGCTTTTAATTTAATGGCTATATATTTAAATTTGTGCTATAATTTTTTGATGCAGGCAGGGTGATAAAATGTTAACGAATTTTTTAATTGAACGATATCAGAAAAATGGGACAATTCGTGAAGATGATCAAAAGAAATTAGGCAATCAAGCTTCTATTATTGGGATGGCTTTGAATATTATATTGGCAGTCAGCAAAATGCTGGCAGGCGTCTTATTTCATTCAGTAGCGGTATTAGCGGATGGAATCAATAACTTATCTGACAGCGGCAATGCTTTGATCCTATTGATCAGTTTTCGATTGAGTTCCAAACCGGCCGATAAGGAACATCCTTTCGGTCATGAACGTTATGAATATTTAGCGAGCATGGTGGTCGGTGCTTCTATTTTGATGCTGAGCTTTGAAATGTTTAAGAGCAGCTTGGATAAGATTCTGCATCCTCAGCCAATCACAGCATCATTTTTAGTGATTGGTGTTTTGATCTTTTCTATTTTGGTCAAATTATGGCTGGGTATTTTTTATCGCCGCTGTGCAGATGCGATTCATTCGACGGTTTTGAAGGCAAGCTCAGCGGATTCCTTCAATGATGTCATTTCCACGGGAGCTGTTTTATTAAGTACGATCATTGCCATGTTATTTTCAATCAATTTGGATGGCTATATGGGAATCATTGTTGCTGTTTTGATCTTGAAAACAGGCTTGGAAGTGCTGAAGGAAGCAGCCAATAAAATTTTAGGGGAAGCACCGGATGCAGAAACTGTAGCCAACATTGAAAATAAGATCTTGTCTTATCCGGGTGTCTGCGGCATTCATGATTTCATGATGCACAGCTATGGACCAAATCGTACTTTTGTCAGTGTGCATGTGGAAGTGGACAGCAAAGTAGATGTACTGGAAAGTCATGATATGATTGACCGTATTGAACAGGATTTCCTGAAAAATGAGAATATCCATATGGTGGTCCATATGGATCCGATTGTTTTGGATAATCCAAAGATCAATCAGCTTTATGATGAAGTGAAAAATTGCATTCGTTCTTTATCAGAAGAATTGCAGATTCATGATTTCAGAGCTGTTATCGGACCGACTCATACAAATTTGATCTTTGATTGTGTCATTCCGTATTCTTGTTCTATTTCCTCTGATGTCATTCAGAAAGCAGTGGATCAGCTTCTATCTGAAAAAGAAGAAACTTATTATTCTGTCATTACTTTTGAAAGACCTTATAATTAACGCCATCAGGCGTTTTTATTTTGAACTTAAAGCTAAATAGCCATCTCCTACTTGAATAAGAAATGGATATTGAGCCGTATAAGACAGAGCTGTATCTTTATAGGTCATATAGTTTTGATATAGATCCATCAGCGTAAATGAAGTATTGACAGTGCGATAAAAATTGATCAGATCCACTAAATTTTTTTCTTCAATCAGTTTTTTCATTTCCTTTTGATCTGTCTGATTATTTAAATTGACATATTGGGTAATATGCATATCATAGGCTTCATTCAGACTTTCCATCAAACATTTCGGAGCATGAGTAAAGTCTACATCTTTGAAACGTGTCAGCTTGTTTTCCAGACAAGCGATAGGGGCATAGTTTTCATCGTTGATCGGAATCAGCGTAAATTCATCCTGAACGTCTAAGACATAGATGACGTTATTGGAAGTATTATAAACAACAATCTGTAAAGAAGGCAAAACTTGATTTGTCAAAAGCAAACTTGTGAGCAATAGTGATTTCATGGCGTCCTCCCTTACTAGTTTGTAAGGTGTAAACCTTTTTATGCAAATAAGGATAACTCGTGGTATAATAATAAAGATTTGGAGTGATGGTATGAACGAATATACGCTTCGAGATCTTCAGCTCAAAGAACTGGAGTGCTTAAAAGAGATAGATCGTGTCTGTAAAAAATATGAGATTGAATATATGCTGGCATGGGGAAGTGCAATCGGTGCCATTCGTCATCATGGCTTTATTCCATGGGATGATGATATTGATCTTGTGATCAAAAGCAAGGATGTCAAACGTCTGAAAGAAGCCTTCAAAAAGGAAAATAACCCGGATTATTTCTTTCAGGACTGGCAGAGTGATCCATATACGACCAGCTGGTTTCCTAAGATTCGTATGAATCGTACAACAAGCATGAACCGTGAATTGCAGGATTATCCGATGCATTCAGGTATCTGCATTGATCTGTTTCCGCTTTTGCCGTACAAGCAGGATCATTTAAATCGTTTTGATGCTTTTTTAGCAAAATTAATTGTATTTTTTAATGCCAAGCGCATCAATGATGCCAATCATGGCGCATTTGTATATGAAAATAAAAAACTGAAGTATTTTCCTGTATTTTTCTGTGATTTTATGCGTTCCATCAGTTATAAGATCTTAACTCGTTCCAGAAATGAAGAAAAATGCACGTATTATTTAGTAGATGGTCATCATGTATTTGATCTGGCATTGAAAAAGGAATATTTTGATCAGATCATTGAAGTTCCTTTTGAAGATGGAATGTTCCCGATCAATGCAGGCTATGATGCTTTTTTGAGAAGCTATTATGGTGATTATATGCAGGTGCCAAAAGTCAGTGAACGAAGAAATCATGGTGATTTGATTATTGATCTGCATAAAGATTATACTGCTTATCTGAAAGGGTGATTCAATGCGAACAAAAAGAGCACTATATAATTTTTTTACGGATTTGATACCCTTGATCATCATTGCTTTGATCGGGTTTTTGAAATTAAAATTGATCAATGAAAATCTGGGCTTTGCCATGTCCGGGATGAATACATTGTTTGTCAATATCATGACTTATTTATCAATCATGGATGGCGGATTAGCCAGTGCTTTGATTTTCCGTTTATATAAACCAATCAGTGAGAAAAATCAGGAACGAATCAATGAACTTGCCAGTGCAGCTCACCGCATCTTTAATTCAGTGGGATTTATTATGCTGGGCATTGGTTTTGTTGTGAGTTTCTTTGTTTTCTTCTTATTTAAACAAGAAGGAGAAGTGATTTCTTATACCTATGTTCAGGTGTCTTTTCTGATTTATTTAGCCTCTACTGTAATTCCTTATTTTGTCTTAGTTGAAAAATCGCTGTTTGAAGCAGACCAGAAAAAATATAAGATCAATATCGTACTTCAGACATTTACGATTATCCGCAGCCTGCTTGAAATTGTGATCCTGATGCTGGGCTATGGCTTGATTGCGATGTACATCAGCATGACCGTATTAAATCTGCTCAGCAGTCTGATCATTGCTTATATGACCAAAAAAGAATATCCGCTGGTCAACTTTAAAAATGAGAAGAAAGATTACGGCATGTTAAAGGATGTCAAGCATTTAATGGTACATAAGGTTGGTACAATGGTTGCTTATAATATTGATGCAGTGATCATTTCCAATGTCATTGGGGTAGCCAGTGTCCCTTTTTATACCGCTTATCAGTACATTACCGATAATCTGATGACCATGATCGGTAAGATTACTTATTCCATTACAGCTGGTGTCGGAGATTTGATTGCCAGCAGTCAGGAAAGAGCTTATGGTATTTTCCGTGAAATCAATGCGATGTGCTTTTATATTGCGACGGTTGTCTGTGTTCCTTTGCTTTTGGTCATCAATCCATTTATTAATATTTGGCAGCCGGATATTCAGACAACAGAAGTTTTAGCAATCCTGTTTGTGGCACAGCTGCTTTACTATATTATTCGTATGCCGCTGTCTACTTTTGCCAATGCTGCCGGTTTGTTCAAAGAAACCAGAATTTGTCCGATCTTGGAAAGTGTCATCAATTTAGTTTTATCTTTGACATTGGTACATCAATTTGGAATTGCCGGGGTCTTATTGGCCACCTTGATTTCGTATTTGTTCTCAGATTATTTTATTCGTCCGTTTGTGATTTACCGCAACGTATTTGATAAGATGCCCAGTGATTATTATTTATTGAATTGTTTTTATTTGATTGTGATGATCTTATTGACATTTGTGATGTCTCATTTGATGCCTTATCTGAATTTCAGCGGTTATATTTCTTGGTTTATCAGTTCTTGTATCATATTCGGCATCAATGCGATTGCAGCATCTTTGATCTATGTTGTGACCAAACAGGCCTCTTTTATGAATCGAGCACTGAATTTATTGAAAAGGAGAAGTGATTCATGAAGCTGAGTATATGCGTTTGTGCTTATAATGCCCAAGATACATTGGCAAGATGCTTGGATTCCTTGTGTAAGCAGAAGATTGAGAAAGAAATTATTGTCGTGAATGATGGTTCAACTGATCAGACACCTTTGATCTGTGAAGAATATGCCAAAAAATATGATTTTGTGCATGTCCTGCATCAATCCAATGAAGGAGTAGCTTCTGCCCGCAATGCGGCCTTGAAGGCAGCTCAGGGAGATTACATTACTTATGTGGACAGTGATGATGAAGCGGTGGATCAGGCTTATGAGAAAGTCATGAAGAAAGCACAGGAAGGCTATGATATTGTTGTGTATGATGCTTTGCGTATCGGTCAGAACGAAGCCTATATGAAATGTGCTAAATGTGCTCAAGGTGAAATGAGCATGGAAGATTATTTTATCAGTGAGCCATGTCCTTGGAATAAGATTGTCAAAAAAGAAGTTTGGCAGAAAAGTCAATTGATGTTTCCCAAAGGAATTATCTATGAAGATTATGCAGTGATTCCGAATCTTGGACGTTATGCTCAGAAGATCTGGTATATGGAAGAAGCTGTGGTGCGATACTATCTGACAGAAGTATCGATCACTCGCGGCAGTGCGTATAAAGCAAAGGCTGTGGATATACTCAGGGCCAGTGAAGTGCTTGTGCAGCATTGTGATCTGGATCAGCTGCATGATGCCTGTGAATGGATGCTTTATGATCATCTTCTGCAGACAAGCTGCCGTTATTTCTTAAGCTTTGAAAAATATGAAGAATGCTGTGCTTGTGCTGATCTGATGAATCATTATTTTAAAAGCTTTTTGAAAAACAAATGGGTAAAACAATGCTCATTCAAAGAAAGAGCCATTGCTTGGCTGTTTGCCAGAAAGATGTTTAAGTTTGTGCATTTTGCAATACATGTGAAAAGATAGGAGAATATTATGAAGAAAATCATGTTGGAAGGAAAGGTGCAGTTTCTGATCTTAGCGATCTTTTTGCTGCAGCCGTTGATTGATATTTATCGAACTTTCTTTCAGGGACAGATATCCATCATGGGATTTGCGATTGAAGAATTGATTAATTTATTGCTTATCGGTATATTGGCTATTTGTATTCTGATTGAATTGTTTGAGAAAAAAGATAAAAAAAGGGGCTTGATCTTATTTATTTATGCTCTTTTATGCTTGATTTATCTGGCTGTGCATTTTGTGAATACTGCACAATTCAATGAAGCTTTATATCCGGCTGCAGATGTCTCTGCTATCCGCAATGTTTATTACATCTTCCGTTTGTATGGTTTGCCGATGATCTTGCTTGTTGGGATTGTAGTCTTTCCGATCAAAAAGGAAGTATTTATCAGAACCGTGCAGATTTATTCTTTGATTGTGTGCGGGACGATTGTGATTTCCAATATTACAAGAACTTCTTTGGTGACCTACAGCTTGGGAATTGAACGCATTGAAGGCAGTATTTTGGATTGGGGCAGTTTGAATAGTGAGTCTTACTTTGAAGGATATACTTCCAAAGGCTTTTTCTATAGCGGCAATCAATTGAGCAGTGCTTTGTTTGCCATGATTCCATTTGTCAGCTATGCTTTTTTCAATCGTTTCTCTGTATTTAATACACTGGTCTTGATCGTACAGATGCTGGCGATGGTCATGTTAGGAACTAAAACAGCTGCACAAGGAGCTATTATCGGTTTCGGCTTTATGTTCTTAGGAGCTATTGTTTTATATCTGATTCATCATCATGATCATATTTTCAATAAAGAAAAAAGAGCACAGTGGATCCAGCAGGATGGAAAGAAGAAATTATTGTGTGCAGGATTCAGTGTTGTACTGTTGATTTCAAGCTTTGGTTTGTATCGTATTTCTCCATGCAAACAGCGCTTGGATTATTTGGATTACTTAAATACAAGTGATGAGCGTGAAGAAAAGGAAACGATCGGTGAACGTACAAAGGAACAATGGATTGAATATATCAATGAGAATTTCTGGTATTTTTACATCAATGAAGAATATATTGAAGACTATCCGGTTGAAATGAACCCTGATTTCTGGATTCGTATGGTCAAACGTGATCGTACCTTGAATCGTGATCAGCGAAATTTCAAAGTACAGATGGATCAGGAAATTATGAATCTGAATAATCGTTCTTTGGATAAATGGGTAGGTATCGGTTATACTTCCAATATTCCTTATACAGAAAAAGATTATTATTTCCAGTATTTTATTATGGGAATCGGCGGAATTGCTTTATTTATCGCTCCTTATTTCTTGATTGTATTGGCAAGTCTAGTGGATATCTTAAGACATTTCAAAGAAAAAGCGAATTTATATTTAATGGCCTGCGGTGTCGGTATTTGTATTTACTTTGTTGTGGCTTATATTGCCGGGCATACGTTCTATTCCATGTATAACATGTTAATATTGGCTTTCTATTCCGGTATGCTTTGGAATGGAGTAAAGGGCAGATAGTCATGAAAATCGTATTTCTTCACAATGAATTGAATGCACAGGGAGGCATTGCCAATGTCAATATACAGCTGATGGCCAGTTTTTTAGAGGATGGGCATGAAGTCAGCTTTATTGCCATGCGTCAGCGTCATAATCAAGAATATGTCGACTATCCCAAACAGGTGAAGATTCATTTGATCAATGAGAACGATGAATGGTGTGTGCCATTGTATTCTCAGGCGCTTTCGCTGATCAAAAAGCTGCATGTGCTTCAAGGAACAAAACAGATCATCAATCGTCAGCTGTATGATCGCAAGCTGCATCAGGATTATGAAGCATGTCAGAAGCTGATTGAAAAGATAGCTCCTGATTTGATCTTATGCACGCATTATGAATGTCTGCAGGGAATCGGGGATGCTTATCTTTCCAAGACTGTGCATGAGTATCACACAGACTTTTCACAGATTAAAAGTCATCCTTCCCAGCAAAAGCTGTTGTTGAAATATTCCGGGAAGCTGGCTCGCTTTGTCTGGCTGAGCAAAGGGATCATGCAGGAAGCCATAGCCTTTGGGCTGAAGCCTTCAGCCTATATTTACAATCCGCTTTCTTTTGTCAGTGAAACAAAAAGTGATGTGGCTTTGTCGAAACAGGTTGTCTTTGTCGGACGATTGGCACCGGAAAAAAGAATTGATTTAATGATTGAACTTTTCTTGAAAGCCAATGCTCAGTTAGACAATGCCTATGAATTGAAGCTTTACGGCATTGGTGAATTGGATGAAAAGACGGCCCAATTGATCAAAGAAAATGAAAAAGTACAGTTTATGGGCAGTACCAATGAGCCAAAGCTTGTTTATCTGCAAAGTGCTTTGTTATTGATGACTTCTTGTTTTGAAGGATTGCCGCTGACAGTCATTGAAGCCGCTGAATGCGGTGTTCCGACCATAGCGATGCGTTTTGGATCAACGATTGAAGAAATCATTGATCAAAAGAAAACAGGAATCATTGTGGAAAAAGATGATAAGGAAGCCTTTGTGAAGAATATGGCTGAATTGCTTTCTGATAAAAAAAGACTGAGTCAGATGGGTGAAGAGGCAAAAGACTTTGCTCAAAGTTTTCATGCCGACAAGATCATGCAGAAATGGAAAGAATTGATGAAGGAGTGTGTTCAATGAAACAAGTCAGTGTAATTGTGCCCATCTATAATGTTGAGGCATATTTAGCAGAATGTCTGGATTCTTTGGTGAATCAGCACTATTCGGATATGGAAGTGTTATGTATCAATGACGGCACAAAAGATAATTCTCAGGCCATTGTAGATGCTTATGCCGCAAAATATCCTGATTTATTTGTCTCATATATCAAAGAAAACGGTGGATTGGGAGATGCCCGCAATTACGGAGCAGCCCGAGCCAGCGGGGAATATTTGCTTTTTCTGGACAGTGATGATTTTCTGGAAGCGGATTCCTTAAAGAAGCTCATGGATCATGCGAAACAAACAGACAGTGATCTTGTGCTTTTTGATTATGTTTGGTATATAAATAAAGAGAATGCTTCTGTTCGCCGTTCACTGCCCAGTGAGTTTCATGAATTGAATGCCAAAACATCTATTTTGGCTAATCCCAGTGCATGTGCAAAGCTGATCCGAAGAGAAAGCTATTTAAAAGCAAACCTTTCTTTTCCGACAACATGGTATGAAGATCTGGCTACGACTCCTGCTTATGTTTTGGGCTGCCAAAGCTTCAGCTATTATCCGCAGGCAATCTATTATTATCGTCAGCGTGAAAACAGCATTACCAATCAGAGGGAATATAATCCAAGATGCATGGAAATGATTGATGTCATGGATCGGCTGAGTCATTTGCTGAGTGATGAAAAATATCATGATGAATTGGAGTATTTATATATTTATCAGTTAGGTTATCGAATGTCATTGACGCTTTTGCCGAATCATCGCAAGGCTGAAATGATGCATTGCTTGGAATTGATACGTCTGCGCATGCCGAAATGGTGTCAGAATGTTTATTATAAAAAGAAGCCATTGGCATTTAAAATATACTGTACAGCGATGATGCTGCACATGTTTGCAATCTGTAAACTATTACAGAAGATAAGAGGTTAATTATGCTGCTTTCAATCATTGTACCCGTTTATAATGCGGAAAAATATTTAGAAGCTACAATTCATTCGCTGACTTCTCAGACATTGACAGATTTGGAAATCATTGCGGTCAATGATGGTTCTAAAGATCATTCCTTGGAAATTCTGCAGCGCTTGGCCTCAGAAGATCCGCGCATTCAAGTCATCGATCAGAAAAACGGCGGTGTCAGTCAGGCCCGCAATCATGCTTTGGCTATGGCTAAAGGCGAATATATTGCATTTCTGGACAGCGATGATACAGTCAGTGCAAAGATGTATGAGACACTGATCCAAAAAGCAAAGACCAAAGATTTTGATGTTGTATGCTGTGATTTTGATTATGTTTATGAAGATGGTTCTGTGAAACGCGGCACTTCCGGTATGATTGAAGCTGCAAGCAAGGAGGAATTAAAGCCTTCGTTGACAACCTTTTATCCGGTGGTATGGAATCGAGTCTTCCATCGGCGTATTTTTGATGCAGGCTTTCGCTTCAAAGAAAATGTCTGGTATGAAGATGTAGAATTTCTGCATCGCCTGCACCCTTATTTAAATTCAGTGGGCATTGTATCTGAATCCTTTGTTCAATATTATCAAAGAGGTACAACCATTACCCATACCTATGATCGCCGTTTATTTGACTATGTAAGCAATTGGACCTCAATCATGCAATGGTATGAAGATCATGATCTTCTTCAGGATTATCATGATGAAATTGAATTTGCCTGTGTTCGTTATATGTATGCGACCTTTGTTTCGCGAGCCGTATATCTTCAGGATAAGCAGCAATTCAAGGAAGCTGTTGATCAGGCACAGCACTTGGTCAGCCATTATTTTCCGAATTATAAACAAAACAAGTATTTGAAAACAGCGGGATTGAAAGGATTTTATTTGAAGCATTTTTCACCGTTTACAGCACAATTGCTTTATTTAAAGCATTAAGAAAGAAGGGAAATCATGAAGAAAGTATTGTTTATTTCTTCGACAGGAGGACATTTGAATGAGCTTTTGCAGCTGAAAACTTTGTTTGAAGAAACTGATTTTACCATTATTACAGAAAAAACCAAAAGCAATCTGTATCTGCAAGATCGCTATCCGAATCGTGTTCATTATTTGGTTCATGGTTCAAAAGAACATCTTTTGGCCTACTGCATCAAATTTCCGTATAATGTTTTAAAAAGCTTTTACTTGTTTTTTAAGATTTCACCGCAGTATGTCATCTCAACAGGAGCCCATACAGCTGTACCGATGTGCTATATTGCTAAACTGTTTCACAGAAAAGTCATTTATTTGGAAACATATGCCAATATCCATACGAAATCCTTATCCGGAAAGCTGGTCTATCCGATTGCGGACTTGTTTTTGGTGCAGTGGGAAAGCATGCTGGAATGTTATCCGAATGCCAAATATGTAGGAGGTGTCTATTAATGATCTTAGTTGTTTTAGGAACACAGGATAAGCCTTTTACACGTTTATTGGAGGCATTGGAAACACAAGTCAATGCAGGCTTGATTCAAGATGAAATGGTAGTTCAATGCGGATTGACGCATTTTGAATCAAAGAAAATGAAATGCTTTGATTTATTGCCGATGGATCAATTCGAAACACTGATGGATCAGGCCGAATGCATACTCACTCACGGCGGTGTAGGAACAATTCTCAATGCTGTCAAAAAGGGCAAGAAAGTATTAGCTTGTCCTCGGTTAGCCAAATATCAGGAGCATGGCAATGATCATCAGCTGCAATTATGCAGTGAATTTGAAAAAAAAGGATATGTCCTTGTATGTGAAGAGTTTGATCATCTATATGAAAAAATTGAAGAAGTCAAACACTTTGAACCAGCTCCTTATGTCTCTACAACCAATCAAGTAGTCGATGAAATAAGAAAATTTATTCAGGAAAACTAAATAGATGCCCAAAACTTAAGGAAAACCTTAAGTTTTTTTATTGAAAAACTGCACATCTGTGCAGTTATTGATGAAATTGAAATTTTATATGCAGGCTATGAGATAAGTAATACATCTGGAAATCACAGTTAATCGCTTTGGCTAAAGATTTGACATAGAGAAAGCCCATTGTCTGATCCCATTTCCGTTTTAATTGCTTCTGCATGGCAGAAAAAGATGCCTCGCTGATTTCTTTGCCCTTTGCTTCCAGATGGAGGAGTATGAGCTGGTCTTTTTTCGTTACTTGAATCTGCAGCTGATTTGTATAATAGGAAAGATTTTCGAAGCAGTCTTCAAGCATATGCTTCAAATAAAGAGAAGGTGCAGTCAATGTTATATTTTCCAGTTCTGGGATAGGTTGATGAAATACAGCTGTGTATAATTCTTGTATATAGAAGGTCAGTGAGATATGTTCGCTGTTTTTCTTTTCATCGGATAATTCAATGGAGGCAATTTCAAAGATCTGTAAGATCATTTCCTGAATTCCTTCACTTAGAATTAATCCTTGATTTTTTAATTGGTCCTGTACAGGCTGATAGGCTTCATCTTTTAACATCGCAATGATTTGTTTTAAATGGTATAAGGGTAATTGAAGATGATCATTTAAGGATTGAATGAGTTCTTCTTTTTGATGCATTTCACGGTCTTGAATTGCCTGCAGATGTTTATAACGAGTCATCAAAGCTTCAATGTCCTGAGCGATTTTTTCAAGTTCCTGAATTTGTTTTTCAGGTGTTTTCTCATCGGATAAATCATTGATTTCCAATATGGCCTGCTGATAGTTTTTAATCATAAAGATCAGCCAGATCATTCCGGCTGCAATCATGATCAAGAAAAGAAATGCATCGTAGACTTGATTGATATCTATATTCAAGATCAAAAAAGCATCGACTAAAAGACCATTGAATATTTGATCAAATACATAGAAAAAGACAAATAAACCAATAATCAGCAATACAAATGTAAAGATAAACAAATGCAGAAGCTTTCTTTTATATTCATAGTAAATTTGATTCATCTTTTTCACCATCCAATTCTATCTGAATTTGTAAATGTGTATTTTCAATGGAAGCCTGCAATGTACCATGATGCATCTGTACAATGGATTGAACAATTGACAGTCCTAATCCGGCTCCTTCTTCACTGCTTCTTGAGCCATTGATGCGATAAAAAGGAACAAATAAGTCATCGGCTTTTTGATTCTTCAGATCTTGACATTCATTTTCAAACAAAAGAAAAACCTTTTTATTTTGTTTTTTAACAGTGACAGCAATGATACTTTCAGGATCACTGTAGGCAATGCAATTGCGGACTAGATTGGTGCATAAACGCAGCATCTGCTGGAGATCGGCATAAATAAATGCAGGCTCACAAGCTAACTGAAAAGTCAGTTTGTTTTTTTCTGCTTCTATCTGACTGTCCTGACAGATAGTCTGAAGCAACTCACTGATATCCATGACTTCCGGATGAAAAGATATCTGATCGCTTTCCAGAAGCAAGACAAATTGTTCACGCAAAGCTTCCATTCGCATCAGCTTTCGTTCCATGATCTGCAGATAATAAGCATCTTCTTTTTTGAAAGCTAAGTCATCCTGTAATACATGGAAATAACCGACAAGGGAAGTCAGCGGTGTTTTCAGATCATGTGCCAAATATAAGATTCGCTGTTTTTTTAATTTCTGTGCCTCTTTGGTCTGCAGTGCTTGATGATTCAGTTTTTCTTTCAGATCATCAATTTGATGGATGATTTCTTTGGTTTCAGGGAATAGATCCATTTCCTTTGATTGTTTATCCAGTGCAGAGTGAATAGCGGCAATCTGCCGGATAAAAGGCAGACTGAGCCGATATAAAACAAGCAGCATGATCACAATCAAAACTAATAAATTGATTTCAGTAAAATATACGTAGTAAAGATCTTGGATAAACACAGGAAAGAAGATGGTCAGTGAGGAAGAAATAGGGCTGAATAAAAAGCAATAGGCCAGCAGCATGATCAACAAAAAACAGCCGCAGTTTTTGATGACATGTTTCCAAAAAAACTTATTCATTGATACAGTACCCCACTCCCCAGATTGTTTTGATGTAAGAAGGATTCTTGCTGTCTTCATGCATCTTTTCCCGCAGACGACGGATATGTACCATAACGGTATTATTGCTGTTAAAATAATTTTCTTTCCATACACGTTCAAATAATACTTCACTGCTCATAACTTTTCCTTTGTTTTTGGCCAGCTCCAGCAATAAATTGAATTCAATAGGCGTCAGATTTAACAGTTCTCCCTGTAAGGAGGCTGTATGTGCATTTTCATCAATGCATAGATCTCTGATCTGAATACAGGAAGTGTTTTCTTCATAATTGTGATATCGGCGCAGCTGAGCCTTGACTCTGGCCATGACAACTAAGGGCTGAAAGGGTTTGGTAATATAATCATCGCCGCCTAAAAGCAGTCCTTCAATCATGCTTTCACTGCCTTGCCGTGCAGTTACAAACAAAATCGGAAATTTATAATGCTTACGAATCTGCGTGCATAAAGCAATACCATCGATTTGGGGCATCATGATATCCAGCAATGCTAAATCTATTTTCTGTGTATTGACAATCTCTAGGGCTTGTTTGCCATCATAGGCACAAAAGACTTCATAGCCCTCATTTTCAAGATAAAGTGTTAATAGCTCTGCAATTTCTTTTTCATCATCGACAACCAATATTTTTTCCTTCATGAATTTCACCTTCTTTATTATACATAACTTAGATAGAAAGTGCCCATAGATTTTGAATCTGTGAAGCAATATCTTCATAGTGATAGCTTTTGGAATTTGATTTGCGGTAAGGATCTAAGATCATCAATTCATTGTTTTCATTTACACCGACAATAACAATAAAATGACCTGTGCTTGTGAAATCTCCTGGGCCCATTGCTGCAATGATATAAGCTCCATTGAGTAAAGCATCTGCGATAAGTGTATATTGATTGCTGATTTGTTCACTAATCAGTCCAAAAGCATTTGCACCTTCACTCATCAAAAGCCAGCTGCTGCCGATGCCTTCTTCATAATAACCATTATTTATCGCAAACTGGGCGACAGTATACGGACTGACAGGTTCACTCAAGGCACTGATGACCATTGCCAAGGCAGTAGGTCCGCATCCGCTCAGCGCCATGTAAGTATCACCATAAATCTGATAACCCCATCGTTCATCCCATTGCATGTAGTAAGGGATTCCTTCTGCTTCAGGCATTTCTGTCACAGGAGGAAGATCATGCTTTTGCGGAAAGTCTTTGACAAAATCAATCAATTCAGGATTTTTCCTGCAGGCTTCCTTTAATTCATTTGGGATGTCTTTATTGTCCATGATTGCATTGAAGTCTTCTTCCGCAGTCAGCTCATGGTAAACTGTTTCCGGTTTCTCTTCAGCTAAATACGAAAGTACAGCAATGCTCAATGCTCCTAAGCAGAAGCATACAACTATGATAGAAACACTATTTAAGATTTTTTTCTTGATTCTTTTCATAAATTCACCTCAGGATTATTGAACCATAATCAAGAAGAACATGCAGAAAGATAGACTTAATGAATTCTTACAATTTTCTTAACTGACAATTCTGTCAGTTTTATTGAAACAGGAATAAAACTTGATACAATATAAGTAACAGGAGGCAATCTTATGAAAAAGAAGGAAAGAAAAGAATTACTCGACGTATTCTTGCTGTTTGGTGTAGCACTTGCGGAGCTTCTTCTGCTCATGTATATCGCTTATAATGGTGCATCCGTTGGAATTGTATGTTTAATGATTGCCATTTTAGTTGCATATTTTGTACAGGCATGGTTCCGCTATGTTCGTTATTGGCATTTGCGTCATATATTTACAGAAGATGAATTGAAAAAACAAAATCGCCCAACAGCCCAAGGATAAGCCTTGGGCCTTTTTAAGAGAAAATAAAAAAATAAAAATTAGCACTCTCTACTTGACAGTGCTAAAAATGTGACTATAATAATAAATGTAATCAAGGAAGATTACATAAAACATAC
>CALUVS010000034.1 GCA_944324265.1 uncultured Traorella sp. | reverse complement strand
GAAGAAAAAGGCATCCACGGAAAAGATGCGACACCATTCTTATTGGCAGCAGTCAAAGAAAAGACAGCAGGAAGAAGCTTGGAATCTAATATCCAATTAGTCTTCAATAATGCTCGTTTAGGTGCTCAGATTGCCAATGCATTTGTAAAACTATAGAAAATAAAATCATTTCCAAGGGTTGATACCAAGGAAATGATTTTTTTTACAGGATATTTTGACTTCACTTGTCATATACTATGACAAAGGAAGATAATGTGCGTTATTTGATGAATCCTGTTTCAATTGGATATGTATTGATTATGATTGGATTGTGGATGATCCAAAAAAATAAGTAAAAACTGCTTCGGCAGTTTTTATTTGGTCTGAATTAAATGGAAATCATCATCATAAGCCAAATGCAGATCATCACAGATACGCTGGTTTATCTGCATCAATTGATCACGGTATTGCTTATAGCTGGGACTTAATTTTTCCATGTTCGGCAAAAAGATATCATAATAGCCGCATTGCTTCAATGATTTCATCATCCTGCGTTTCATGATTCCGCTGGGACCATACTTATACAAAGGATTTTGCTGGAGCTTATAGCCATTCCATACTTGTTTCTTTGCTTTTTCATAATCAGTTTCACTCAGCTGCATCAAAGATTGCAGCTGCTTATCTGCAGCCTCACTGATGCTTTTGGCATTATGAGGGGATAGTATTTTTTGCAGGAATCTGCTGAGCTTTAATGAGACAGGCAGTTTTGCATTTTCAAAATATGTCAAGAGATTCTGATAAGCATCTTTCTGTTCATCGGTGCTTAAAGGCATCTGCAGATAAGGAAGAAAGTGATAAAGAAAGATATTGCCGATAAAACCTGGAAGCAGGTCTTGCAGACCTTGTGCAATTGTTTCATATTCAATCAATGAATTCAATTCTTCCATTGTATTCTCATCTTTCAAATATCCTTCCAATAACTGCAGCACTCTTTTATCTTTGGTCAGCTGTTCTTCTTTTTGATGCATCACTTCCTTGAGCACCTTATTTTCTTCCTGTTCATTTTCAAGCATTTTCTTGATATGAGCCAGATCAATGCCGCATTTACGATAGACACTGATTTTTTGCAATACGGTCACATCTTCTTCTGTATAATCCCGATAATGATTGTCTAAGCGCTGAACTTTGATTAATCCTTCTTTTTCATAATATTTGATAGCTTTTTCAGTTAAGCCGGTTCTTTTCTGTACTTCTTTGATTTGCATGATCATTCCTCCTGCCTTAATGCTACGCTCAGACCTTGGGTATAGGTCAAGCAGGATTGACAAAATGATAAGAAATAATGATAAAAATCATGTACATTTCGTGTGAATTCATGATTGTTCGAATAACAGTCAAGCGCTTCTGCAATCAAGTTATGCAAATGTATTGGCAGATGCTTTGAACCCCATTCTCCTCCTTCTTGTTTAGAAAGAATGAGTTCATCATTTAAATAAGCCATGGTCCTGCAGGCATTTAATACATAATCAATTGGATTTTTCTGCCATTCGTCTTCCTCTTGCATCACATCATTGAAAATACTGTCAAGATAAATTTGTCTTGGAATCGGCTGAAAGACTTCTTCAATCTTTTTGCCGTACAATGTGATGCCGCGATGCCGCAATACCATAAAATGCGCAGCTAAATCGGGATCTGTTTTGGGCATTTCTTTGAAATGATCTAAGTTATGAATATATTGAAAATGATGCTGGAGTGAATAATGAACTTCATAAGGAGTCGGATAAGTAAAATGGGCACAAGTATGAGCCAATACCACACTGACTTCCAGCGGAATCGAATATTGATGGTAAAGATGCAGGAACAATTCAATGAGTTTTCTTTTTTCATCATCGCTCAATGGCTGATTCACAACAATGATCAAATCAATATCACTGTTTTCATGAAAACAGCCCATAGCTAAAGAACCATGCAGATAAATGCCGCATAGATTGTCCGGGAATAATTGGTATGTTTTCTCAACAAATGCTTGTAATATTTCCATAAGTTTATTGTAACAAATTCCTTTTTACATTTCTTTAACAATTCATCAATATTTTTATAACATGTGAAACCTATTATAGAATTATCAAAAACAGGAGGTAAGCATATGAAATATTTAGCGAGTGATTTCGATGGAACGTTGTATTTTGGCAAAGAAGGAATTCATGAAGAAGATAAACAAGCTGTTGTGCGTTTTCAAGAGGCAGGCAATAAATTCGGTATTTGTTCCGGACGTCCATTTATTGGCATGATGCAGTATTTAGGAGATTTGAAAGCTGATTTTTATATTCAGAACAGCGGAGCTCATATTTTGGATAAGGATGGCAATACTTTGTTTGAAAAGACAATTGATCGCGAAACGATTCAGGTAATCTGTGAAAATAATCCGGGCTATACGACAATCTTTTATGGACAGAAACACATTTATATCAATGTAAATATGAATCATCCATTTTTTAAGTCCATTGATGATTTACTGCACAATGAAGAAGAGAAAATTTATGGTTTTTCAGTTCAATTCAAAGATGAAGAATCTGCCCATCCTTTCGTAAAAGAAGTCGGACGTATGGAAGCTTTGGATGTTTATCAGAATAAAAACAGTTTGGATTGTGTAGCTAAAGGATGTTCAAAAGAAAGCGGAATTGAATTTATGAAGCAGTATTATCAGTGTGAGGAAATGGCTTGCATCGGCGATTCTTATAATGATGTTCCGATGCTTGAAAATTCTGCCTCCAGTTTTACTTTCCATAGCAGTCCGATTGAAGTGCAAAAAAAAGCAGCTTATGTTGTTTCTTCTATCCATGAATGCATTGATCAATTAATGAATATGTAAAAGTTCATAGTTTCTATCCTTTTTTTACAAAACTTTAACATCTCTATGCTATAATGCAAAAAAAGCATAGGGAATGAAGGAGGAGAATATGATACATATTTTAGTGGTAGAGGATGATCCAAAACAAAATAATTTAGTTTGTTCCTATTTGATGAGAAATAATTATGAGGTAAAGGGATGCTTAGATGCAGACAGTGCTTATGATGCCATGGTAGAAACACCCTTTGATCTGATCATTTCAGATATTATGATGCCTGGAATTGATGGCTTTGAATTTGCGCAGGCTGTCAGAAATCTGGATAAAAATACTCCTATTTTGTTTGTCAGTGCCAGAGATGACATGAATGCCAAATCCAAGGGATTTGCATTGGGCATTGATGATTATCTGACAAAGCCCTAGAATTGGAAGAATTGCTCATGCGTGTCAAAGCCATTCTTCGCAGAGCGAAGATTGAAGAAAGCAAGGAAATCAAAATTGGTGATTTAGTAATCAACAATGAAGAAAGAACGGCTTTTTACAAGGATGAAGAAATCAATCTGACAGTGCGTGAATTCAATATTTTATTTAAGCTGCTTTCATATCCGAAAAAGACGTTTACCCGCATGCAGCTGATGAATGAATTTTGGGATAGTGAAACATCTTCAAGCTCTCGTACAGTGGATGTATATATGACAAAACTGAGGGAAAAATTTGCTCATTGTGATGAATTCAAGATTGTGACGGTTCATGGATTGGGATATAAGGTGGTTTTGAATGAAAAACAGCAGAGCGAGTAAGTTTTTATTTCTGGCACGCAATTATGTCATTATTTTCCTGATGAATTGTTTTGTCATTACCTGCTGTCTGATATTATTTCTGCAGGATCTGGAATATTCTAAAATAACACAGAATGCCATTGCCACTTTTATCAATGTTGCTTTTTTAAGCTTAATTTTGACACTGCTTTATGCTGTTTCCTATCATATGATGGTAGAAAAACCGGTACGCAGTTTGATGGAGGCAACGCAGAAAATTGTCAAAGGTGATTTTCATGTACGAATTGAGCGTTCTTCTCAGCTGATCGGCAACAATGAATTGAACGCTGTGATTGATAACTTTAATGAAATGGCGGAAGAACTGGCAGGAACAGAAGTGCTGCGCAGTGATTTTATCGCAAATGTTTCTCATGAATTAAAAACTCCTTTGGCCTTGATTCATAATTATTCTGAATTAATGAATACAGAACAGGATGTCAATAAGCTGAAGGAATATGCAAAAAGCATCAATGAAGCTTCCGGCAATCTTTCTGCTATGATCACCAATATTCTGAAACTGAATCGCCTGGAAAATCAAAAGATTTATCTGGAAACGCAAAAATATAATCTGAGTGAACAGCTGACACAGTCCTTGCTTGGATTTGAAACAATCTTTGAAGAAAAAAATATTGAAATAGAGGCAGATATTGATGAAGATATCATGATTGAGGCAGATGAAGAAATGCTGATGATTGTCTGGAATAATTTATTTTCCAATGCATTCAAATTTACACAGGAGCATGGAACGGTCCGTGTTCATGCGCATCTATCAGATCAGAAGGTCATTGTTTCGGTTTCAGATACCGGATGCGGTATGAGTCTGGAGGTCGGCAAGCACATCTTTGAGAAATTTTATCAGGGAGATACTTCTCATGCCACCAAAGGCAATGGATTGGGATTGGCTTTGGTCAAAAGAATCGTGGAGCTGATGCAGGCCAGCATTTCTGTTGAGAGTACTTTGGGGGAAGGAACCACTTTTACAGTGGAATTGGATCAACAGCAGCATGAAAAAAATTAAGCGAGTTTTTTGTTTGAATTTGATTCAGGCATTATTACTGAGCCTTCTTTCATTGATACTGTTAGCTTTTGTCTTTATGATGCATTTGGAAGAGTCAGCTTTTGCTTTTGCAGTATATCCGCTCAGTGCTTATGCATTGGTTGTCTTGATTGTGTCCATTGTACATCAAGCCATGCCTGCTTATGAGAAAATCATGCAGATTCAATTTGTCCGGCAATATGTTGATGATATGAATTTTCGCATGAAATGCATTTTATACTCATCATTGCTGTTTCATTCGCTTTATGCCTGTATGAAATTGATTGCAGGTTTGATGCTTGATTCTTTGTGGAACATACAGATTGGTTTGTATTATCTTTTGCTTGTTTTATGTCGGTTTACTTTTTTATATCATGTCAATTACAATGAATTGGGGAATGATTTATTGCTGGAATATAAAAAATATAAACGATGCGGATATTTTCTTGTCGGCATCAATGCTGTCTGGATGATTACTGCCGTTTATATCGTGCTTTATAACAATGCTTACAGTTATCCTGGAACATTGATTTATGTCGCTGCTCTGTATGCTTTTTATAGCATCATTGCGGCAATTATCAAAGTGATTCGCTGGCGTAAAAGGAAAAGTCCGCTGATGCATGCAATCAATCATCTGCATCTTGTGACGGCAATGATTTCCATTTTTTCTCTGCAGACTGCCATGCTTTCGCAGTTTGGCAGTCAGGATCTTGCCATGAAGCAATTGGCCAACAGTGTAACCGGAGGCATCAGTTGTGTACTTGTCATGATCATAGGCATCTATATGATCCTTTATGCCAGAAAAGAAATCAAAATGATTAGAAAGTAGAGGAATATTTATGAGTGAAAAGGAAAAGTTTGTTTATCATTATTCTGCTAAACAGCAGGAAGAAATCAGAACGATTCGTGAAAAATATGTGGACAATGAAGAAGACAAAGTGACTCAGCTGAAACGCTTGGATCAGCAGGTAAGCAATAGAGCTGCGATGATTTCTATTGTATGGGGATTGATCAGTACTTTGGTATTCGGTGTCGGAATGTGCTGCGTATTGGAATGGGAAATCTATGTGCCTGGAATCATCATTGGCTTTATCGGAATTGCCGGTATGGGCAGTACGCATATGATTCATGGTCATTTATTAAAGAAATTCAGAAAGAAGATTGCACCAAGGATCATTGAATTGACTGATGAACTGATGAAATAGAGAAATCAGAGGTCTTGTATCTTGAAGCAACTTATTCTAAAATAAACCTAAAGGAAGAAGGGTGAATGTCATGATACCCAAAAAAGAATTGCCTGAATGTCCGGTGGCGACAACGGTTTCTTTGATCGGCAGCAAATGGAAGCTTTTGATATTGAGAAATTTACTGCATCGTCCTTGGCGTTTCAATGAATTGAAAAAAGATTTGAACGGCATCAGTCAAAAGGTGCTGACAGAGAGTCTGCGTTCAATGGAAGCAGATGGTTTGATCAAACGTACGGTTTATCCGCAGATGCCGATGCGGGTGGAATATTCTTTGTCAGAATTGGGGGAATCGATGCGCCCGATCATTGCTTCGATGGAGGTATGGGGCAAAAGCTATAAGGAATCATTCAGGGAATGAGATTGAAATAAGTCATTGATTCGATGAATGAAGCCTCTTTCGGCTATTTCCTTTTTTTCTTTGAGGAACACCTTGAAAAAAAGATGCAAATCAAGTAGAATAGACACGTAAATCAGAGCATGATTATTTACTTGTATATATGTCAATGAATGGCTGACACGTTTCTACCTGCACGCCTTAGTGCAGACTACAGGTAACGTTTTTTTGACGTCCGCTTACATATATAAAAGTATCCAATGGAGGGACTCAAGATGAACGATAACACCATATCCTTAAAATTGGAATCATTCGGAAGATTTTTTTAACGCACATGTACTTAGTGTGCTTTTTTTATTTTGTAAGAAATGAAAGGAAAGGATGAAAAGCTATGAAAATGGAAAAGGATTATTTTCTCAGCGGGAAAATCAATGAAGAATGCGGCTGCTTTGGTGTATTCAATGTACAGGATGCTGCTTCTTTAGCCTACTTTGGTCTGCATGCATTGCAGCACCGCGGACAGGAAGCCTGCGGCATTGCCGTCAGTGACAACCATGAGATTGTCTGTGTCAAAAACAGAGGATTGATCACAGAAGTTTTCAACAATCAGATCATCAATTCACTGCGCGGTGTTCATGCATTGGGGCATGTGCGTTATACAACGGCCGGAACCAATACGATTGAGAATGTTCAGCCGATCGTAGTCAGAGCTCATACGGGTCATTTCTGTGTTGTCCATAATGGGCAGATTGTCAATGCCAAAGAAATTCGTGAAAAATTGGAAAAGGGAGGTTCTATTTTCCAAGGAAACAGTGATTCAGAAATCATTGTTCATTTGATTCAGAAAGAAAGCGGTTCGATGATTGAAAAGATCAAAAAAGCTGTCAATCGATTGGAAGGTGCTTTTGCTTTTATCATCATGACCAAAGATCATATGTATGCAATTCGTGATAAAAACGGTCTGCGTCCATTGGCGATTGCTAAAATTGATAATGGTTATTGTATTTCATCTGAAACCTGTGCTTTTGAAATTGTAAACGGGAAATTTATGCGTGATATTGAACCAGGAGAAATTGTTAAGATTTCACATGATGGGATGGAAAGCATGATGTATACCGAAAATACACAAAGAAAAATGTGTGCAATGGAATATATTTATTTTGCTCGTCCGGATTCTGTGATTGACGGTATCAGTGTTCATGCAGCCAGAAAAAGAAGCGGACAGATGTTAGCCAAAAAGGATACAGTGGAAGCGGATATCGTTATTGGTGTTCCTGATTCTTCCTTGTCGGCTGCTGTCGGTTATGCAGAAGAAAGCGGCTTGCCTTATGAAATCGGTTTGATCAAAAATCGTTATGTCGGCAGAACGTTCATTCAGCCTACGCAGCAGTTAAGAGAACGCGGGGTACGTATGAAATTGTCCGCTGTCAGCAGTATTGTTAAAGGAAAAAGAGTTATCATGGTCGATGATTCCATTGTTCGAGGAACTACCAGCAAGCGTATCGTGCAGTTATTAAGAGATGCCGGAGCGACTGAGGTACATGTGCGCATTGCTTCTGCCCCTTTCTTAAGCCCTTGTTTTTATGGGGTAGATACAAGTACTTATGAAGAATTGATCAGTGCCAGAATGAGCAATGATGAGCTGACAAAGTTTATTGGAGCGGATTCTTTATTATATTTGGATTGTGAGGAAATGAAGGAAGCCAACGGAACAGAAAATCTATGTCTTTCTTGTTTCACCGGACAATATCCAACAGCATTATACAGTTTAGAAAAAGTCATTCAGAATAAGAAATAAAGGAGAAAAAATATGAAACCAATGGTAGGAGTTGTAATGGGTTCTAAAAGTGATTTAGAAACAGTTGAAGAAACATTTAAGATCTTAGAAGAGTTCGGCATTCCATATGAAAAAAATGTATTGAGTGCTCACCGTACACCGGATGAAACAATTGCGTATGCAAGAAGTGCTTATGATCGCGGCTTGAAAGTGATTATTGCGGCAGCAGGAGGAGCAGCTCATTTAGCCGGTGTGATTGCCGGATGCACAACTTTGCCGGTCATCGGTATTCCGATGAAAAGCTCTACGCTTGATGGCTTGGATTCTTTGCTTTCTGTGGTGCAGATGCCTGCAGGGGTACCGGTCGCAACTGTAGCAATCGGAAAGGCCGGGGCAAAAAATGCGGCTGTATTAGCTGCGACAATCTTAGGGGCATTTGATCCGGAATATCATGAAAAAATGGTTGCTTATAAAGAATCTATGAAAAGAAATGTTCTGGAAAATATGAAGATATAGGAGGAGTTATGGCGTTAATCAATACTCGACTTGCAGTAGAAAAGAAAAGTGCTTTTCAGACAGAAGCAAAAAGCTTATATGAAGATTTGAAAGTGAATCTGGGGTGCAGTGCCAAAAGCCTTCGCTATATCAATTTATATGATATTTTTGATATTGAAGAAAGTGTTTATGAAAAGGCCAAATATACAGTTTTCATGGAACCGGTCACAGATAATGAAGTCAAAGATCTGAACTTTGAAAATGATACGGTCATTGCGATTGAAACATTGCCGGGACAATATGATCAGCGTGCTGATTCTGCGATGCAGTGCGTACGTCTTTTAGCTCCGTCCAGTCAATGTATCATTACCTGCGGCCGATTGATTGTGCTGGAAGGCAAGATCAGTGAAGAAGAGAAATCACGCATTACCAAATATGTTGTCAATCCGATTGAAACACGCATCAAGGATATGAATAAATTGGCCTTAGACAACAATGTGGATGTGAAGCCGCTGGAAGTATTTGATCACTTCATTGAAATGAAGGATGAAGAGATTGCTTCTTTTGTGAAAAACTATGGTTTGGCCATGAGTGAAGCCGATCTGAAATGGGTGGTAGATTATTTCAAGAATACAGAGAAACGCAATCCAACGGAAACTGAAATCCGTGTGCTGGATACGTATTGGTCGGATCACTGCCGTCATACAACCTTTGAAACAAGCTTAAAAAATGTGAAGATCACAACGGATAATTTCCGTGAGGATATTCAAAAGGCTTATGAAGCTTACTTAATTCATCGTCATGAAAACAATCGTGATGAAAAACCGATGACCTTAATGGATCTGGCTACCATCAACAGCCGTGATATTCGCCGAAAGGGACTGGGCAAGGATATTGAGATCAGTGATGAAATCAATGCCTGCAGTGTATTTGTGAATGTCGATCATGACGGCAAAGATGAAAAATGGCTGCTGATGTTTAAAAATGAAACTCACAATCATCCAACCGAAATTGAACCTTTTGGAGGGGCATCTACCTGTATTGGAGGAGCTATTCGTGATCCGCTGAGCGGACGCAGCTATGTATATCAGGCCATGCGTGTCAGCGGTGTCGGCAATATCTTTGAAAAAATTGAAAATACGATTCCGGGCAAATTGCCTCAGGCGGTCATTTCCAAAAAGGCAACACAAGGAAACTCCAGCTATGGCAATCAGATTGGTCTGCCGACCACTCATGTTCGAGAAATCGTGCATGATTCTTATGTAGCGAAACATATGGAAGTTGGAGCAGTAGTCGGGGCTGCACTTGCGGAAAACGTCAAACGTATTCGTCCTGAGGCTGGCGATGTCATTATCTTGCTTGGCGGACGTACAGGACGTGACGGTATCGGCGGAGCTACCGGTTCCAGCAAAGAACATAATGTCAAATCTTTGGAAGTATGTGCCAGTGAAGTGCAGAAGGGAAATGCTCCGGAAGAAAGAAAAATTCAGCGTTTATTCAGAAATCCTGAATGTACAAAATTAATTAAAAAATGCAATGACTTCGGTGCCGGCGGCGTATGTGTGGCCATCGGTGAATTAGCGGATGGATTGAAGATCAATCTGGATGCAGTCAGAACAAAATATGCCGGATTGAATGCGACAGAAATTGCCATCTCTGAATCACAGGAACGTATGGCTGTTGTGGTCAGTGCAGCAGATGAAGATAAATTTATCGCACTTGCCAGAAGTGAAAATCTGGAAGCCTATAAGGTCGCTGAAGTGTGTGAAGAACCTCGTCTGATCATGACTTATCACAATGAAGAAGTTGTCAATATTGCCCGCAGCTTTATTGATACCAGCGGGGTACGACAGGAATGCGAGGTGGAAATTGCAACATTGTCCGGTAAAAATCCATTCCTGAATGAAACAGAATTAACAAAAGAAAACATTTGTGTGATGTTGGCAGATCCTAATGTGGCTTGTCAAAAAGGACTGGTGGAAATGTTTGATGCTTCCATCGGTTCTACGACCGTTCTGATGCCTTATGGCGGCAAGAATCAGCTGACGCCTGCTCAGGCAAGTGTTCAGAAGCTGCCGGTATTGGATGGCAAGACAACGACTTGTTCCATTCTTTCCTATGGCTTCAATCCTCGTATTATGGAATGGAGCTGCTTTATCGGTGCTCAAGTGTCAGTCATTGAGTCAATGGCCAAAACAATTGCCGTCGGCGGCAGCATTCAGAACATGTACTTCTCCTTCCAAGAATATTTTGAACGTTTGGGCAAAGATCCAAAACGCTGGGGAAAAGTTATGGAAGCTTTATTAGGAGCGATGAAGGTACAAGATCACTTCCAAAAAGCCGCTATCGGCGGAAAGGATTCCATGTCCGGAACTTTCAATGATCTCAATGTCGTACCAACCTTGATCAGTTTTGCTTGCTCTGCCGCAAGTACGAAAAATATCATTACTCCGGAATTCAAAAAAGCCGGCAATATCATTTCGATTGTTCGCCCGGATTGCAAAGAAATCATCAATTTGGATCAAATTGAACAGGTATTTGCTTTCATGGAAGAAAATATTGCCAATAAAAATATTGTTTCTGCCTATGCATTGGAAGAAAAAGGAGCCCTGGCTGCTTTATTTAAGATGAGCTTCGGCAACGGATTGGGCTTTGAAATTCAAGGATGCAAAGGCTTGATGGGATTAAAACCAGGTGCCTTTGTCATTGAAACAGAAAAACCATTGAATCATCCGCTTGTCAAAGTTTTAGGAAAAGTATGTGAACAGGATTATAAGATCAATGATATTGTGATGACTCAAAGCGAAGCATTGCATGCATGGATGGATTCTTTCGCATCACTTTATCCGGTTGTCAGTGATGTTCAAAAAGAAACAATTGAAATTCAGGATACGCAGACAGACAAGAAATTTAAATCCTCTCATTGTGTTGATGAAGTCCATGTCTGCATTCCGGTATTCCCAGGCACGAATTGTGAATATGATACGAAACGTGCTTTTGAAGAAGAAGGAGCTGTCGGTGAAATTGTCGTATTCAAAAATCAAAGCGAAGAGTTGATTGCGCAGTCCATTGAAGAACTTGTCCAAGTATTGAATCATTCACAGATCTTGGCAATTCCGGGAGGCTTCTCAAGCGGAGATGAACCTGACGGAAGTGCGAAGTTCATCGTCAATGTCCTGCAGAATGAAAAAGTCAAAAATGCTGTTCATGCCTTATTAGACCGTGATGGTCTGATCTTAGGAATCTGCAATGGCTTCCAGGCATTAGTCAAATCAGGATTAGTTCCTTATGGACGCATTCAGACGCTGAGCGAAGAAGCACCGACATTGTTCAGAAATGATATTTCACGTCATATTTCCCGTATGGTTACCACACGTGTCGTATCCAATCATTCTCCTTGGCTGAATGGATTGGAAGTCGGCAGTACCCATACAATTGCGGTCAGTCACGGAGAAGGAAAATTTGTCTGCAGTGAACAGATGGCGAAAGAATTATTTGAAAAGGGCTGTGTAGCCTTCCAGTATGCGGATGCATCCGGAAAACCAACTTATGATCCTTATTACAATGTCAATGGTTCTGCCTATGCCATTGAAGGAATTACTTCCTTTGATGGTCATGTCTTAGGCAAGATGGGACACAGTGAACGTTATTTTGAAGATGTATTTAAAAATATTCCAGGGGAAAAGAAACAAAATATTTTTGCCAACGGTGTGAATTATTTCAGAAAGGAGAACTAAATGTCAAATCGTTATTCAGAAGCGGGAGTTTCATTAGAAGCAGGCTATGAATCTGTCGCTCGCATAAAAAAACATGTAGCCCGCACCAATCGCTTGGGGGTTGTCAGCGGTATTGGTTCTTTTGGAGGCTTGTTTGATCTGAGTGCCCTGAATATGAAGGAACCGGTGCTTGTCAGCGGAACGGATGGTGTCGGAACAAAATTAAAATTGGCATTCATGATGGACAAGCATGATACGATTGGACAGGATGTTGTTGCGATGTGTGTCAATGATGTCATTGCTCAAGGAGCGGCACCGCTGTTTTTCCTGGATTATATTGCCGTAGGAAAAAACTATCCGGAAAAAATTGAACAGATTGTTTCCGGTGTGGCTGATGGCTGTGTATTGGCGAATTGTGCACTGATCGGCGGAGAAACAGCTGAAATGCCGGATATGTATGATGTTGATGATTATGATGTAGCCGGATTTACCGTCGGAGCAGTAGAAAAAAGCAAGATCATTACCGGAGAAAAAACAAAAGCAGGTGATGTTGTGATTGGATTGGCCAGCAGCGGTGTACATTCCAATGGATTCTCATTGGTGCGCAAGATCATCTTAAAAGATCATCACATTGATTTAAATACGTATATGGAAGAATTGAATGATACATTGGGCAATACACTGCTGACACCGACACGCATTTATGTCAAACCGGTTTTGAAGGTATTGGAAAGTGTGGATGTGCATGGCATTGCTCATATTACCGGAGGCGGCTTTTATGAAAATATGCCTCGCTGCTTAAATGAAGGATTGGGCATTGAAATTGAAAAAGGAACGTATGATATTCCTCCAATCTTCCATGTGCTGCAGAAACTGAGCGGTATGGAAGAAAAAGAAATGTACAATGTCTTTAATATGGGCATCGGCATGATCTTGGTTGTCGATGAAAAAGATGTTTCAAGAACATTGGAAATCTTAAAAGAAGCTAATGAAAAAGCTTCTGTGATCGGAAAGGTAACCAATCAAGAAGGAGTTGCTTTCAGATGAAAAAAATAGCTGTATTTGCCAGCGGCACAGGAACGAATTTTGAAGCGATTGCAGAAGCGATTGAAAATCAAAAACTGCATGCAGAAATCGTGTGTGTGGTTGTGGATAAGGTCAATGCAGCAGTCATTGAAAAAGCCAGAAAAAGAAATATTGATTCCTTTGTCTTTACAGCGAAAGACTATGCTTCAAAAGAAGCCTATGAAAAGGAAATTGTTGCCTATCTTCAAGAAAGAGAGGCAGAATTGTGTGTGTTGGCCGGTTACATGCGTTTATGCGGTGAAGTGCTTCTGAATGCTTATGGGGGAAGGATCATCAACATTCATCCTTCTTTGCTTCCGGCATTTAAAGGCAAAGATGCTATCGGTCAGGCCATTGCGGCAGGGGTAAAGGTCATGGGTGTGACAATCCATTATGTGGATGCCTCCTTGGATGGCGGCAAGATTATTGCCCAAAGAGCCTTTGATGTGGATCCGTTATGGAGTCATGAAGAAATTGAAACTCAGGTACATAAGATTGAACATATCTTATATCCAGAAACAATTGAAAAGTTATTGGAGGGAAAATAATGAAAAAAAGAGCAATTATCAGTGTCAGTGACAAAACAGGTGTAGTAGAATTTGCAAGTGAGCTTGTTCAATTGAATTATGAAATTATTTCTACCGGCGGTACAAAAAAAGCGCTGGATGCAGCTGGTATCCCAACAATTGCCATTGATGAGGTCACTCATTTTCCGGAAATGCTGGATGGACGCGTAAAAACATTGCATCCATTGATCCACGGCGGGCTTTTGGGTGTGCGTGATCTTCCAAGTCATGTGGCTCAGATGCAGGAACACAACATTCAGCCGATTGATCTTGTCTGCGTAAACTTATATCCTTTCAAGGAAACTATTTCTAAGCCAAACTTCACCCATGAAGAAGCGATTGAAAATATTGATATCGGCGGACCAAGCATGATTCGCTCTGCAGCCAAAAATCATAAGTTTGTAACAGTTGTGACGGATGCCAAGGATTATGAATTGGTATTGAATGAAATCAGGGAACATGGCGATACCACTTTGGCTACTCGTCAGCAATTGGCTGCCAAGGCTTTCAGAAGCACAGCTGCTTATGATGCCATGATTCAAAGTTATTTAACAGAAGTATATGAAACAGAAAATCCGGAAAAAGTCATTTACAGTTTTGATCTGAAACAGACATTGCGTTATGGGGAGAATCCTCATCAAAAAGCTGCTTTCTATACAAACGGCAAAAACATTCGTTATTCAATGACAACCGCAACCCAATTGCACGGCAAAGAGCTTTCTTATAATAATATTCAGGATGCGAATGCAACACTGCAGATCTTAAAGGAATTTGAAGGAAAACCTTGTGTGGTAGCTGTCAAACATATGAATCCATGCGGTGTGGCAATTGCCGATGATATTACAACAGCATGGAAACGTGCTTATGAAGCTGATCCTGTCAGCATTTTCGGCGGAATTGTCGCTTTTAATGAAGAAGTAACGATTGAAGCTGCGACAGATATGAGTCAGATGTTCTTGGAGATTATTCTGGCACCAAGCTTTGCACCAGATGCTTTTGAATTATTAAGCAAAAAGAAAAATATTCGTTTGATGACATTTAAGACAGAAGGGGAAGATGCGAAA
Organism: uncultured Traorella sp.; assembly: GCA_944324265.1. Classification (GTDB taxonomy): domain Bacteria; phylum Bacillota_I; class Bacilli_A; order Erysipelotrichales; family Erysipelotrichaceae; genus Traorella. The sequence goes on along the minus strand of CALUVS010000034.1, from coordinate 7,618 downwards.
GAAAAGATGGTATCTGTAGCCGGAGGTCTGTTGGTTCAAAGTGAAGACAGCATTCAAGAAACAAAAGAAGACTGCAGAGTTGTAACGAATGCTCAGCCAACTGAAGATGAAATTACGGATGCTTTATTTGGTATGAAGATTGTCAAACATGTAAAATCCAATGCCATTGTTGTAGTGAAGAATGGTCAGACATTAGGAGTTGGTGCCGGTCAGATGAATCGTGTCGGTTCAGCGAAGATTGCTTTGGAACAGGCCGGTGAAAAAGCAAAAGGCGCTGTATTGGCTTCTGATGCCTTCTTCCCAATGAGCGATACCGTTGAAACTGCCGCTCAATACGGCATTACTTGTGTCATTCAGCCAGGCGGATCTATTAAGGATCAGGATTCCATTGATAAATGCAATGAAGAAAACATCGCCATGATCTTTACCGGAAAACGTCACTTCAAACACTAATGGCAAAAGTATTGGTGATCGGCAGCGGCGGAAGAGAACATGCCATTGCCGCAAAATTTGCGCAGAGTCCTCAAGTAGAGGAAGTGTTTGTAGCTCCTGGAAATCCAGGTATGTGCGATGTAGCTACAGTGGTGAATATTGCGCAGAATCATACGGAAGCATTGATTGCTTTTGTGCAGGCTGAAAATATTGATCTGATTTTTGTCGGACCTGAAATTCCTTTGTGTGAAGGAATTGTGGATGAGATGGAAAAAGCCGGATGTGTTGTTTTCGGCCCAACCAAAAAAGCAGCAATGTTAGAAGGCAGCAAGGTCTTCAGTAAACATCTCATGAAAAAATATCATATTCCGACAGCAGCTTATGAATCATTTTCTGATTATGAGCAGGCAAAAGAATATTTATCCAAACAGCAATGTCCGATTGTTTTAAAAGCAGATGGTCTGGCTGCCGGCAAAGGCGTGATCATTGCACAGACAATGGAAGAAGCCCAGCAGGCTTTGGCCGACATGATGTGCAATGCTTTATTCGATAAGGCCGGAAGCAGTGTGGTCATTGAAGAATATTTGGAAGGGGAAGAGTTCTCTTTATTGGCGTTTGTCAATGAAGAATTGGTCATTCCAATGGAAATTGCCCAAGACCACAAGCGTGCTTTTGATAACGATGAAGGATTGAATACCGGAGGAATGGGCGCTTATACACCAGTCAATCATTTGCCGAAACAAGCCGTTGAGGATGCACTTCATCTGATCATGAAGCCGATGGCCAAAGCAATGGTGGCAGAGGGCTGTCCATTCAAGGGTGTCTTATACGGCGGATGCATGTGGACAAAAAACGGTGTTAAGACCATTGAATTCAATGTACGTTTTGGTGATCCGGAAACAGAAGTGCTTTTATTATCTTTGCAGGATGATTTGTATCAGGTATGCATGGATGTATTAGCCAAAAAAGAAGTGCAGCTGCACTGGTCAGAAAAACCTATTTTAGGTGTTGTACTGGCCAACAAAGGTTATCCGCAAAGCTATCAAAAAGGTGCAATCATCAAAGGATTGGATAAGGTGAATGCGCATGTCTTCCACATGGGAACTTCTCTGAAAGAAGGAGAAGTGATTGCAACAGGCGGAAGAGTGTTATTTGTAGCTTGTGAAGGAGACACTTTAAAAGAAGCACAGGACAAAGTATACGAAGAAATCAAGAAGATTGATTGTGATGCTTTGTTTTATCGCCATGATATCGGCAATAAGGGAATCCGATAATCAATCAGAATATAAGCCAGCGGTTTTGATCAGAAATGATCACGCTGGCTTTTTGTATGATGGTTCATTTGTTTTATTCTATCTAAGTAACTATGTAAAAATAAAGCTGAACTTTAAAATTGTCTGAAAACATCACTAACTCATTATTTATGAAAATAATATACCTGTGTTAAGTATTATGATAAACTAAGATTAAGCACAGAACTTTTATTGAAGAGGATGTAAGATATGAAGAAAAAAATAAATATGGATGATTGGAAAGAATTGTATGAAACAGCGACAAGAATAAAAGAACTCAAACCTTGGGAAAAGTTTTGGGATGTCGATCTGATTGGGGTTCAAAACGGAAAAGAAGAAGATACCGTTTTTTACAGTATTCTTGGCCGTAATGAATATTGTTACGGAATTGTTGTTTATGAAGGTTATGAAGGATTAAATTCCTTTATGCTGCAGAGGGCGAATGATCAGCTGAACCTTTCAGTTGAAAATATCATGTACCTGCAGAAAAATTTAATATGTTACTGGGGAAATCGAGAGGAATTGAATACGGAACAAAGAAATATTATTAAAGAATTAGGCTATCATTATCGAGGAAAAAATCAATGGCTTTATTTTCTTTCTTTTGAACCCGGCTACTGTCCTTATAATTTGAATGAAGATGAAGTCAAACGTATGAGTGAATATTTTAAAGATTTGGAATTGGCCTTGCAATGCTATGAAAAAATAGAAAAGCCGGTTAATTTTGATAACGGAGAAATCTTTTATCTGAACTATGGCCAAAATAAAAAGACATATACTTTTGGGGCAAAACCTTTGCCGCTTGATTCGTATAAGGTAAAAGTGCCGGCAATTACAGATGAGAAACTTATCTCTGATCTGAAAAATGTGCCCAAACGTAATCAGAAGATAGAAATGGATTTAATCTTTTTAGATGTTACGGTAAACGATAAGCAATATAAGAAGCCGGCAAATCCTGCAGCCTGTGTAATCGCTGATACATCAACGGGAATGATCCTGCAGTGTGAAATACAGGAGCCGGAGACAGACATTAATACCGCAATAGTCAATGCTTTGATTCAGCATATCTTACAATATGGCAGCCCAAAAGAAATATGGATATCAAATATGCTCTTGGAAGCGGTGTTAGAACAAGTTTGTAAAATATGCGGCATCAGAATCAGAAAAATGAGATATTTGGATTCCATTAAGGAATTCAAACGTAGTATGAAGCACTTGTATCATTAGGAGAGGATTGTATGATAGCACCAGAGAAAGTTCAATATTGGGCCATGAAGAAAGAAAAAGAAAATTTGAAATTCAGAGTATTTTTAAAAATGAACGCAGATGAAGATGAATTGGATCGTCAGTTTTTGGCATTGCACAATGAATTGTTTGCGGATTATGACTGCAGTAAATGTAGAAATTGCTGCAAGAGGTATCACGGCAGTATTCCGGCAAGTGATATTGAAAAGGATGCTCGATACCTAAAAATGTCAAAAGAGGAGTTTATTGAAACTTATTTAGGGGAGCTTGATGATGAAGAGAGTTATAATACAAGAAATAAACCATGTGATTTTTTGCTGGATGACGGCAATTGTATGCTAGGTGACTGCAAACCTCAGAACTGTATCAATTACCCATATACCAATCAGCCGGGCCGTCTTTTACGATTATGGAGTGTGGTGGAGGCTGTTTCAGTATGTCCGATTGCTTATGAAATTTTTGAAAGATTGAAAGAAGAATACGATTTTAAGAATAAGCAATTTCATTATTAGTCAGTCGAAATGAAATAGTAGTATTTCTTTTAGCTAGACAAAAATTGATAATGCTGACGCTTTCGCAGAAGAAATGAAGTAGAATGCTTTAAGTTTCAAAAGAAAAAAATCGCAGATATTTATTTATCTGCGATTTTTCTCTGATCAGTTCCATTCTTCTGCTAATAAGAAATCACGAATATTTAAATGTTTGATTCCATCTTGGCTCATATCCAGTTCATCCATGGTGACAACATATTTCGGATAATTATCACGGATGTGAAAATATACCCCGAATTCGCGCTGCACAGTATCCTCTGAGGCTAATAAATAAGCTGCTTGAACATACAATTTCTTCCCCTGCTTTTCACATACAAAGTCAATTTCTTTATCTGCAATTTTTCCGACTGTAACCGTGTATCCGCGGCGCAATAATTCCATGTAAACGATATTTTCGAGAATCAGATTTATATCTTTCATATTTCCGCCAAACATCGCTTCTTTTATACCATGATCGGCTATATAATACTTTTCATTCACAGTTAATATCTTTTTGCCTTGAAGATCTTGGCGCTTAACTCGATAGAATAGAAATGCATCTGTACAAGCCTTGATATAGTTGAGAATTGTATCTGTTGATTTAATTCGTCCTTCATTTTTCAGATATTTAGAAATGGCACTGGATGAAAAAGTTGTGCCAATATTCATTGTTACATAAGCAACAATGCGTTCTAACATATCTACATCACGAATATTGTTTCGCTTAACAATGTCTTTCAGTTCCACAGAATTAAATAAGTCGCGCAGATATTGCTGACAGGCTGCTTCATCATAATGCAGATTACTTAAATAAGGCATGCCGCCAAAAGTCAGATATTTTGTAAAACATTGCCGTAGTTCTGTGTCTGGATAAACACTGCGATAAAGTTCAATAAATTCAGCAAACGAAAATGGATAAATCACAAACTCAACATATCTGCCTGCCAAATAGGTAGCTAATTCCCCTGATAACAATCGAGCATTCGAACCAGTAATATAAATATCACAGTCCAATTCTACACGGAAAGAATTGATACATTTCTCCCAACCGATTACTTCTTGTATTTCATCAAAAAATAAATATATTTTACCGCTCAGTCCTTCAGCTCTGCGAAGGATTTCATCATGCAGTGCCGAAGCCGTGCAAAGATGAGCATTACTCATGCTTTCAAAGTTCAACGAAATGAATTGTTTGCAGTCAACACCATTTTTGATCAGCTCATCTTGTATTAAATTTAACATAACAGACTTACCGCTTCGTCTTATTCCTGTTAATACTTTGATCAATTCATTTCCTATAAAAGGACGTATCCGTTTCATATAAGTTTCCCGCTGTATCATATTCATCAACCTCCTTTTTCGCTTATATCATATCACGAATATATTAGATAATCAAAGAAATATTTATATTCTATCGAGTATATTCGATAGAAAGTTGTTTTTATATGCTTTATCGAGTATATATAAATAAAAATGTGCTGCTGTAAAGTTCAAAAGAATGTATTTTTATGAAACATGTGAGTATGAAAAATGATAAAATATCTTCTCCAGTATAACTAATATCTGTTAAAATAGTGTTGGTTATATTCAATTATGTAAATGAAAATATACGAGTAGTGCCAGACTATATTTTCAGCTGTAAATCATTATAAGAAAGGAATGTGTCGTTCAAATGAAAAAAAACGATAAAATGAATTTAACTTGTACAAGTTATACGTATGAAGGAATGGGAGTCGCAAAATGCGATGGCTTTCCTGTATTTATCAAAGATATGCTTGTCGGGGAAACAGGTGAAATCGTCATCACGAAAGTATTAAAGAATTATGCTTATGGCCGCTGTTTGAAATTGATTCAATCCAGTGAAGAAAGAGCAGAACCAAAGTGCTCGATTTACAAGCAATGCGGCGGATGTCAGCTCCAGCACATGTCCTTTCAGGAACAGAAACGATTCAAACGTCAGCGTGTACAGGATTGCTTCAGCCGTATTGCCAAAAGTGATATTCAGGCAGAAGATGTTTTATCGATGGAAGACGGATGGCATTACAGAAATAAAGGACAAGTACCGGTAGGAGTTCAAAACGGTCAAGTTGTCTGCGGTTTTTATCGTATTCATTCCAATGAAATCATTGATATGAATGAATGTCTGATTCAGCATGAATCCATCAATCAGATTGTAGCCAAAATGAAACAATTGATTTCCCATTATCAGATTGGTGAATATTTCCGTCATTTGCTTGTCAAGGTAGGCTTTGCCACTCAGCAGATCATGGTTGTTTTGATTGTCAGAGATAAAAATATTCCGCATTTGAAGGAAGTTGTTGAAAAACTGGCAGAAGATAAGAACGTCAAATCCATTATCTTAAATTTGAATCAGCGCAATGATAATGTCATATTAGGAGAAGAAGAAACATTGCTTTATGGCCAATCAACGATTGAAGATGAATTATCCGGACTTCGATTTGCCCTTTCCAGCAAGTCTTTTTACCAGGTCAATCCTCTGCAGACAAAAGTGCTTTATGAAAAAGCCTTGGAGTTTGCGGATATCGGCAAAGAAGATGTCGTGTTAGATCTTTACTGCGGGATTGGAACCATTTCTTTGTTTATGGCCAGACATGCCAAAAAGGTTATTGGCATTGAAATCGTGCCGGAAGCAATTGAGGATGCGAAAAAGAATGCTCAGCTCAATGGCTTTGATAACATTGAATTTATCTGCAGTGATGCAGGAGCATATGCCGTACAACTGGCAAAAGAAAACAGGCAGCTGGATGTTGTTTGTGTCGATCCGCCAAGAAAAGGCTGTGATGAAGCCACATTATCTTCCATTTTAAAAATGAGTCCGAAGAGAATTGTTTATGTTTCCTGTGATCCTTCTACTTGTGCAAGGGACTGTAAGTACTTAGAAGAAAACGGCTACCAGATTCAAAAGGTACAGCCGGTAGATATGTTCCCGAATAGTTTTCATGTGGAGACGGTCTGCTTGATGTCTAGGAAAGAGAAACAAATAGCGAAAAGTAGCGTATTTACGGGCTTTTTTGAGATTAGGCAATAGCTCATGAAAGTCCGTATTTCTTAGATTGAAACATATCTACTGTAAAAACGGTCAGAGGGTTTGGGCAGTGGATTAGATGTCGTGGGTTGTGGCACTAGGATAGATGTTATCTAGGGTGCAAACTCAATTTGAGTGAGTGATTTAGATGTTGTCTAATCCGGCAACTCGACTGTCGGTAATATAGCAGGCAGTGGATTAGATGTTATGGAAGGAGGTACACCAATGGGGGATTCTGTATGGATTTGGCCTTCAGCGGATATGGATTTTTGGAAAATCAATAATGAAGAGACATCCGTAATTATTAAGTGGAGTAGAAATTGTTTTGAAGATTATAAGGCGCTCTCATACCATTTCTATGAGTGTGGATATAAAACATTTGCAGATGTGATTGAAAGTGGGCACGATAACGTTAAATCGGATATGTGGTTTCTAACAGGTATATTTTTGTTACGTCATAGTCTTGAACTTGGCTTGAAATCTTTACTATGTCGAGTATTACCTCGAAAGAGAGATATTCAAGATTCTTTCGAAGACTGCTGTCATGATGTATCTATGTTGTTAAAAAAATACATAGATACAGGTAGAGAAAGCTTTTTGACTAATGAAGAGACAGAATGGTTGACCACTTATTTAGATTCGTTGGAGGAAGTCGATAAAAAATCGGATATGTTCAGATTTCCATTTGAAGATGACTTTCTTTCAAAATACAGATATAAGTTTTTGGACAATGTGGATGTTGCCAATAATTTGTTACAAGCATTTGCGTTAGTAAAGAAATGCATTGAGAGAGGAATTGTTTCTGAAGAGGATAAATTTGACAACAACTTAAAACCTGAATTCTTTGTTTTTGCTTCACATGGATTTGGAAATTGCTATTTGTGGCAAAGAATTTCAGATGAAGGCTTCCACGTCAAGGTCACTGGATATACCGAAGTGATTGATTATATCTATAAAAATCATCAGATATCAAACAAAGTTAAATTATATCCGCTTATTTCGTATTATAAAAGCAGGAAGAAAAATATCCTGCTTATAAGAAAAATTAAGAAAGTGTAAAATGTATTTTGTGA
>CALUVS010000033.1 GCA_944324265.1 uncultured Traorella sp. | reverse complement strand
GATAATTCGATCTTTTTGTCATACAGATATTTCAATCCGAAAAAAATTAAAATAATGCTTGATTTTTATTATCTAATTTTTATGAATCAAAATTTCTATGAAGGAATCAAAAATATTTTAACCACAGCGAGAAATAAAGTCTATCAAACGGCCAATTTTGCAATGGTTGAAGCCTACTGGAATATAGGAAAATCAATCATTGAAGAACAAGGCGGCAATGAAAAAGCTGAGTATGGGACAGGCTTATTGAAAGAATTGTCAAAGCAAATGACTCAAGATTTTGGGAAAGGATTTACCGTTGCCAATTTGAAAAATATGCGACAGTTTTATTTAACATTTCCAAATGGCTACGCACTGCGTAGCGAATTGAGTTGGACGCATTATCGGCTTTTGATGCGAGTGGAGAATGAAAACGCACGAGAATTTTATATGCAGGAAGCTGTAAAATCCCAATGGAGTACCAGACAACTTGAACGTCAGATAAATTCATTTTTCTATGAAAGATTATTATCCAGTAAAAATAAAGAGCAAGTTGCAGAGGAAATACAGACATTAGAGCCTGCGAAGAAACCGGAAGATGTTATTCGTGACCCGTATGTGTTGGAATTTCTTGGGCTGACACCTAATGATGATTTTTATGAAAGTAATTTAGAACAAGCGTTAATTACACATTTGCAGAAATTCCTTTTGGAACTTGGCAGAGGTTTTTCATTTGTTGCAAGACAGAAAAGAATAACGTTTGATGGACGTCATTTTAGAATTGACCTTGTATTTTATAATTATATCTTAAAATGTTTTGTCTTGATTGATTTAAAAGTTGGAGACTTAACACATCAGGATTTAGGACAGATGCAGATGTATGTTCATTATTATGAACGAGAGCTTATGAATGAGGGAGATAATCCACCGATCGGTATTGAGTTATGTGCGGACAAAAGCGAATCTGTGGTCAAATATACGCTGCCAGAAAATGAAACACAGATTTTTGCCTCAAAATACAAATTGTATTTACCAAGTGAGGAAGAATTGCTACGAGAATTAAATCAGGAATATCAAGCGTTGGAAGCTGGCAAAACGGGGGAAGAGAATAGCGGTGATATGAAAGAAGAATAAATTTTGCATCAGGGTGGTGCAAAATTTATGGGACTAATATTTTGTGGGAAAAGGGTTGCACGAACAGTATTCGTACTGCAGAAATATTTCTCATATTTCCGCATTTTTGTGGGGATATGTTTTGATTTGATATGCATGTCGAGAGTGTTGTTTTGATGGTAAGAAAATAAAAATATTTTGAAGATGTTGAGCTGCAACTTAGATATCTTCAAAAAAATAAGCATCAATTGATACTGAGAAATAATTGTATGTTTTGCTGTTTGCAAAATGGAAATAATTTAAGGAAATTCACACAAAATGTATGGGAAACAACAATAAAAGATTCGTTAATTGTTCAAATAGAATAAACGCCGATAAAGTAATTATGATATAATATCAAAAAACAGGAGGTAAATATAATGATTAAATACATTAAAGGAGATTTATTTTCCTCTCCTGCACAGGTATTGGTAAATACTGTTAATTTAGATGGGGTTATGGGAAAGGGAATTGCTTTGAAATTCAAACAATTGTACCCAGATATGTTTAAAAGTTATCAGCACTTTTGTGAAAATGAAATGCTTCAAATCGGGAAACTATGGTTATATAAAAGTGAAAATAAATGGATTCTTAATTTTCCTACTAAAATTCACTGGCGTAATCCTTCGAAAATGGAGTACATAGAGAAGGGATTGCAAAAATTTGTTGCCACCTATAAAGAAAAAAATATTACATCAATCGCTTTTCCAAAACTAGGATGCGGAAATGGTGGATTGGATTGGAAAGATGTTAAGCCAATGATGGATAGATACTTGAAAAATTTACCTATCGATATTTATGTATATGAAGATGAATATATTACTGGAAAAGAGTTTAAGAATATTAAAGAAATGAAAACTTGGCTGTCACAATATCCTAAAGATCTAAGGTATATTGAATTTAAAAATGATATTTATTCATTAGCAAATAAAGAAAATATAGATAATAGTCATATTGATGAAGAAGAACTGTCTGATTTTTGGTCAACATTAAAAAATTCAGGATTTATTTCTAAGGATAATATTTCAACTAATGAAAAAGTGATTTTTGAATTGGCGTCTAAATTAGAGTATATAATTCCATGTCAAATCAGTAATGGTCTTAATGGGAGTGTCAAGGATTCATTGCATGTGCAATGTTAAAAGCGAGAAATATTTATGAAACATATAAAAATATTATTGGGGTAAAGGAATTTGATGCAGGGCTTTTTTTAAAGAATCTGTTTATATTTCTAATGTTATGTTACATATGAATAAAGCAGAAATTCTTTATAAAAATATTCATTTGGTGAATGGTTCCAATATGGATATCAAATATGTATTAAAAGTTGGTTGCAATACATTTGAATCAAAAACGGTTCATATTTTACATTCAAGAGTTGTTTTTGATAAAAATGAAATTCAAAGCTTAATTAAGCTTAATGGCGGAGAATATACTTTTCAGATCTTCTTTGATAACTGTTTAGTATATTTAAATAATTATTCCAATGCAGAAAAAAATATGGAGGATTTACCGTATTAGAATAAAGAAGATGAATGCTTTTTAAAACTAATTGAAATAATTGCTTTCAATAAATAGTTATAGTGAGAATATATGATTTACGTTTCATATTAAAGCCAATACAGTCATCTCACAAAAGTAGGCACTCTAAATTTGAAAATAATAAGCAAGCATATGCTAAAACTAAGGGCTCTAAATCCGTATTTGGGGTGGAGTGAAAAATAACTCTGGATAAGGCTGGGGTCAAAAATTAGAAAAAATCGGAAATGAATGAAAAATTTCCAATTTTTATATACTATGGACGAATCTGGGGATAGAAAACTACTGGTACGAGATAACAGTTGATCCAGTGTTATTTAAATTTAATTTTGTTTAAGTGATAATTTTTTTCTTTCCCAAATCTTAATAATAATCGATTTCTCAATCGTTCAAATTTGTGAATACCTCTTGCATTGGTGTAGATAAGATTAGTGATATAATGAATAGGTCATCTCTCCTTTCGTGTTATCTCGCAGATAAATCGTAAGATAAGAGTGACAGCAGGTCAAATATGACCTGTCCTGTATGAATATAAAAACCCTCCCCAGAATCATCCGGAGAGGGTTTTTATATGCCCCCCAAGTTCATTTATATTTTCTTTGTCACCCCAGATTCATCCAAAGTGCCAAACTAAGGAAATCTATAAAGAATGGGAATAAGTTTGTTATAAATATGATATTAAAATGATAAAAGTTCGTATATTTCATTACATAAAATTGATATAATAGAAGTAACAAATAGAAGCTGACTGAAGAGCATGTTTCTTATAATAATACGATTCATAGGAATGCGGAAAGAAGGGAAATATATGAAAAAATATGAACGCATCAGTACAGAAACAAAATTAGTCAAAAAAGAAACGAGTGATTACTTTGCAGTTCCGGGCAAAATTCCTTCACCTGAAACAATTTATGAAATCAGTTTTCAAACGTCCAATCAGCTTCTGACATTTCAGGTAAGCTTATTTGAATATGAGGCAGTGGAAGAAGGACTTGAAGGAACGTTGATTTATGAAGGGCCTGAAATTATCAGTTTTGGTGAATGGATCAAAGATTTTCAGATGTAAAATGGGAGAAAGAAAATGAATAATCAAGAAAAGAATCATGATCCTTATCTATTTCAAGGAACTTTAAAAAAAATACGGCTTATTTCTGATAATCTTAGTTTTTGGCATATACCTAAAATGGATGAAGAAACAGAACAGCATTTAACGATCAATCACAAAGGACAAGTTTGGTTTTCCGGCTTTTGTTTTATGAAATCGGATGAGTTCAAGCCAAGAAAGAAAATCTTTCGCATTGAACCGGAAGCCGTACAGAAGATTTTTGATGCTTTCAGTGCGTATTTCAGCGGCTTATATACCCAAGATTTTGCAACTGATGTGGGACATTGGAAATTGGAATTGACCAATACGGAGAATCAGACTTATCAATTTGTTGGACCTTTATGTACTTCCTGCAGGGTGAATGGTGCGGATTTGTCGGATTTGGTTCGTGAACAGCTGGAGATGTTTGACTTATTTGTATTTGATGGGGAAAGCACGGACGATGTGATTGATAAAATTGCTTTGCAGGTTCAGCTGGACAGAGAAGATCATTCAGAAAAACTCGTATTGGATCGTCAGACAGATACACTAGTTTATGTGCGTGAAAAAGGAAAAGCGTTGTGCAATTATCTTATCAAAGGCGGAATTGCAGGATTGTTAAATAAGTTATCAAAGGAAACGAGATTTTCTGAAGAAACGGATCAAGAGGAAGAAACAGAATCCAGTCAATATCTCATGACCATTGATTATCATTTTGGGGCTTCGCAGACATTCAAGGGCATTTTTGATTCCAAAGGATTGCCGAAAGATTTTGCCTGTTTGATGAATGATGTTCATGAATTGATGCAGGAAAATGGTTTAGGAAGCATTTTTGATCCGAAGATTTATGGAAAAGCTCAAAGACGTCCTTCAGAGTATATCATCTGCAGTGTTGTTTTCGGAAAGGACAAAAAAAGATATTATTATCTATGCGGTGATGAAAGTGTTGAAATAGGTGATCATGTGCTTGTGCCTGTTGGGATTGAAGATGAGCATGCGGCAGCGGTCAAGGTAGTGAATGTAGAATACTTTGATGCGGAGCATCTGCCGATGCCTTTGGATCAAATGAAATGGATTATCCGCAGATGTAAAACATCTGAATGAAAAAAGTTTAAACAGCATCAGTTAATACAAACTCACCATAATTAAATTGACAATTGGTTTTTATTTTGAACAAACAAAATATACTTTTAAAATAGGTCAAAAACTAATTTCTTTCGATGAACAATCGACAGAAGAAAATGGATATGATACTGTAACGATAATTGCAATGATAAATGATAACTCATATCAAATCAAAAAAAGCATTATTCGGTTTATTAAGTGGCATTAAATCTAATAATTTGGAAGAGATTAGAAAGTATTGTTTTATTAAGAACATGCATACAGCTTATTGTTTCCGATATGATTGTTTTCATTTAATTGTTATTCAAACGGTATTTGATACAATGTAATACTTAAAAAGAAATTATTCCCGCTTGACAGCAAAATTAGTTGCAGTATCATCTAATTGGTTGATGGTACAACTAAATGGAGGAAATGATGGATATTACTAAGAGAAGAATCACAAAAATTGCACGTGAAGTGAATCGTTTTACTGTTTCTTGGCTGAAGGAAGAGGGCATCGGTTCTTCTGAATTGGATGTTTTGCATGCGGTGCGGAAAAATCCGGGGATTACACAGGCTGCTATTTGTCAGCGTTTGGGGATGGATAAGGGAGCTGTGGCTCGTCAGACAGCCAATCTTGAAGCCAAGGGATATCTGACCCGTACTCAAAATCCAAAGGATAAGCGAAGCTATTTCTTGTTTCCTACATCGAAAGCCGATCAATTGAAAAATTCCAAAGCAAATATTGAAGCGACTTTTTATGAATGGCTGCTGGAAGAAATGCCCGCAGAAGATAAACAGGAATTTGTGCGTTTATTGGATCAGATTTATCTGCGCTGCAAAGCGGAAAGCAAAGCAGATTTTGTACATATGAATGCAGTGATGGAGAGAAACAAAGATGAAAAATAAAAAAATATCGACAGCGATGCTGTTTATTCTGTTATTTGGAATTGTCAGTTTATTTTCTGATATGACACATGAAGGAGCTTCCAGTATCCGCGGTGCCTATATGGCTCTTTTGGGAGCTTCAGCGGGAGCGATTGGATTCGTGTCCGGATTAGGAGAATTGATTGGTTATTCTATGCGTTATCTTTTCGGCAAACTGACCGATAAGACCGGACAGTATTGGACGATGACCATTGTTGGTTATGTATTGGATTTAATAGCTGTTCCGGCTTTGGCTTTAGTCGGTGAGAATGGCTGGATTGCGGCATGTGGTTTGCTTTTGATTCAGCGAATGGGAAAAGCCATCAAAAAACCGGCCAAGGATGCCATTATGTCGTTTGCGGCTTCACAGGAAGGAGTAGGCAAAAGTTTTGGCATCCAGGAGGTATTGGATCAGATTGGGGCTTTCTTGGGACCTATTTTATTATATGTGATCATGCTGTTTAAAACAGATGGGACTACTTTTGAGATTTATTCTTTCTGTTTTGCAGTTTTAGCTATTCCTGCCGTGATCACATTGATTTTATTATTTTTTACTAAACATAAATTTCCTCATCCTGAAAAGTTTGAACCAGAACCAAAAGAATATGTTCCATTTCAGATGAAAAAAGAATTTATCTTATATATTGCCGGCATCAGTTTATTTGCCTTTGGCTTTATTGATTATTCTTTGATTATCATGCACGTATCCAATCAATTCAGCGGGATGGCAGCTGGTTTAGCAGAAACTTCCAGTCTGGTGAATAGCGGTACGCTTCCATTGCTTTATGCCGGAGCAATGCTTGTCGATGCAATTTCCGCTTTATTTTTTGGCTATCTGTATGATAAAAAGGGAGTGCGTGCTTTAGTATTATCTACCATTATTTCTGCTCCTTTTGCTTATTTTGTTTTTATGGCACAAAATGAAGCAATGCTTTTATTCGGGATTGCTTTATGGGGCATCGGAATGGGGGCACAGGAATCAATTCTGAAGGCTGCAGTGACTTCCATGGTGCCGAAAATCAGCCGAGCCAGCGGATATGGTATTTTTGAATGTGCCTTTGGTGTCTTTTGGTTTTTAGGCAGCTGGCTGTTAGGTGTTATGTATGATCATAATCTGATACTGATGGTTGCAGTTTCAATTGCCGCTCAATTATTGGCTATTCCTTGTTATTTGGTCTCTTATAAATTGGCACAACAAAAAAGCTGAGAATTCAGCTTTTTTTAAGTATTTTGAAGTTTTCCGATCACAAAAGAAGATATTGCGACCGTAATCAAAGAATAAAAAATATTCGTTATCGGAATATAGCTCAATGATAAAGCTAATACGGTCAAATCAGTAAATAAATAACAGAAAGAGAGATCTTTTTTAGTGTAATATTGAATGATTTGAGCCAGGGCATCATCTCCGCCGGCAGCTCCTTTGTTTCTGACAACCAGTCCGACTCCCAGTCCAACCAATAAACCGCCCACGATAGCGGCAGGCAGCGGATGCATCGGCGGGAATAATGGCGGAAATTGTTCCAGGATACCATAAGTAACAGAAAAAGCAATGCTGGAAAGAATCGCTTTTTTGATAAAATCAAAGCCGAAAATTTTCCATCCTAATAAATAACAGCTCATATCCATGATAAAGCCGCTCAGAGCACCGGAAATATAAAACCAATGATCCAGAAATAAGACTATGCCTAAAATACCGCCTTCTGTAATATGATTGACTCGGTGAACATTGTATAAAGCAAATGCCAGAATGGCAGAACCGCAGATCATCAATAAAGTGTCTTTTGCCGACTTATTCATAAAACCTCCAAAGTCAGAGTATTATAACATGACCAAGAAAACTCGTCAAACTTTACCATAAATCTGATTTTTATGTTATTATGTATAAGAACTATGGAGGAGAGCATGAAAGTCTATGAGATGAAAGTTTCTTTACTGAAAAAAAGAAGAAAAATATCCCGTACTCTACAGGTTCCTGCAAGTACAACATTTGCACAGCTGCATCAGATGATACAGATTGCATTTAATTGTGAGAATGTTGAATATTATGAGTTTGAGACATCTAAGCATTTATATAAGCGATTAAAAGATGAGAAACATACTTTAGCTTCATCGAAGAAAATCAGTTTTGAAGAAGATGAGAAATTTGAATACCGTTATGATCTGATCAATCCATTGTATTTTCAATGTCATGTCATTCAGATATTATCCATGAATTTGAAATATCCTTGTGTAATCGATCATGAAGGAAAGAATTTATATGAAGGTGTGGATCAGAAGATTGATTCAAAAAGACAATCTGATTTTGATAGTCAGTGGGTCAATGAACGCCTCAAAGGGTTTTCTAAAGATTCTGCGATTCAGAAGCAGTTCAATGAAGAAATGCGCCAGGCCATCAAGCAGTTAGTTTCAATTCGTCATTTTCAGGATTATATGCATGGACAAGTGGTGCGTGTAGAATGCCCGCAGAAGCGTTTTGTTTATTTTGGCTGTGATGCCAAAAAAGATCTGGTTTTGAATTTTCACCGCAATGCATCCAATCTGGTGCAGTATCTGCAGATGAACAAGCAAGCTTTGGATGTCAGTCTGGAAAGATATCAGAATTGTATTACATTGTCTTTGTATAAGATTGATGCTTCTGAGAAAAGCAATTATGATTACACGGCATTGAACTATGGAGGCTTTATTGCTTCTTATGATGTGTTTGAGAGTGAAAATATTCGGGAAGATGAAAAAGTATTGTATGTATATGCATTAAAGAAGTATGTGCATGTCATTCAGACTTGTGCGCAGAACAACTGGAAATTGGAAGAAGGAATGATGCGTACAATTTCCTTGAAGGATGAAATATCCATTGAGCCATTGGTCTTTGAAGACGAAAAAGTGATATTGGGCTTTGAAAGTGCTGTCGCGGATTATTTTTCATCGTGTGTTCGAAGTGACGATACGATTGAAATTGATGTTATGACACTGGAAGCAGGTCATGAACAGGAGCTATGTTCGACATTGCTGCTGATTGCCAGAGACAATTGCGTGGATGAGATAACACTGCAGAATGCTTCGTTAAAAACAATTATGAGTGAAGTATTTTTGGATCTGGAGGCACAGTTTTTTCAGAAAGGAATTGCCGATACAATTCTTGTCCGAGATAAGAACATGGCTCAGATGATTTCTTCTTTGGCACAGGAGCTGAAGATTGAAGTTCAGATATCGACGCACTTGCCGATGATCGATCATCATTATTATGAACACTATTATTCAAAAATATTGGATGAGCATGAAATTCCGATTGATCAAGTGGTGAATGAGATTTTTCATTCAATGGGCATTGACAATGTTCTGCTGGATGAAATCGTATTGCCCAAAGATGTAAGCTTTGAAGAGGGCTTAGAAGAAGTATTGCGTCAGCTTGTCGCAAAGCGTATCAATTATAAGAAATTGAATTAGGGAGCAGAGTGTATGAAAGATAAGATTATGCCGTTTGTTTTGGTCATTGTTGGTTCCATGATGTTTGGTATCAGCGTCAATTTATTTGTCGTGTCGCTGAATCTTTTCAGCAGCGGACTATTAGGTTTTTCACAGGTGATTCGTTCGCTCATTAATCTTGTTACACAGAACACAAGTGGATATGACTATTCAGGGATCATTTATTTCTTGTTAAATATTCCTTTGTATCTGATTGCTTATAAAGCTTTATCGTTCCGTTTCTTTTTGCTTTCCATTATTTCAACCATTGTACAGAGTATGACTTTGGCTATTGTACCGATTCCTCAGGTGATGATCTTTGAGGATATTCTGACAAGTATTTTGGTCGGCGGTATTATGGGCGGTGTCGGAATTGGTTTATGCTTGAGAGCTGGCGGCAGCGGCGGCGGCTTTGATATTATTGGGGTTTATTTTGCCATGAAGTACAAGGATTTTTCTGTCGGCAAGATTTCTTTGATCTTAAATGCAATTGTTATGATCTTCAGTGCAATTTTGTTTAATTTTCAGATTGCGATTTATTCTATTTTATATATTACGATCTTTACTTTGACCTTGGATAAGATGCATTCACAGAATATTGTTTCTTATTGCATGATCTTTACTCACAGTCCGCAGGCCAAGAAAGATATTATGAGCAAGCTTGGACGTGGTGTGACTTATTGGCATGGTTATGGCGCCTATACGGATAATGAAAATGAAGTATTGGTGACTATTATCAGCAAGTATGAAGAAGCCGGTTTAAAGAAAATTGTATTGGATGTAGATCCGCATGCCTTTATCATCATTTCTGAAGGTATGCACGTTGTCGGAAATTATGAAAAACGTTTAGTGGGGTAAGCTTTATGAAGTATGATTTTGAAACAGTTTTGAACAGAAAACAAACAGATGCATCCAAATATGCTTCTGTCAAAGAAGGTGTGATTGCGATGAATGTGGCAGACATGGAATTCAAAGTAGCTCCATGCATCACGCAGGCATTGCACAAATGTGTCGATGAGATGAATCCTTATGGATATCAAAATTTAAGTGAAGAATATTATGAAGCTGTGATTTCATGGATGAAAAGACGTCATCATTTCGATGTGAAAAAAGAATGGATCTGCTTTTCCGGCGGTGTAGTCAATGCTCTGAATCAAAGCGTGAAGCGCTTGACACAGCCCAATGACGGAGTCATTATTTTTACACCGGTGTATGGACCTTTTTATAGAGCTGTTAAAAACAATGATCGTCAATGTGCAGAATGTGCTCTCATCAATGATCATGAATTCTACAGCATTGATTTTGAAGACTTTGAAAGAAAATGTGCCGATCCGAATAACAAGATGCTTCTGCTTTGTTCACCGCACAATCCGGTAGGAAAAGTGTTTACCAAAGAAGAATTGACACGAATCTGCGAAATATGTCTGAAGCATAATGTCTTGATTGTTGCAGATGAAATTCATCATGATATCATTCTGACAGGATCACATACTTGCATCGGTACATTCCCGGAAGTATTGGATCACTGCATCATTTGTACAGCTCCATCCAAAACTTTCAATTTGGCAGGCTTAGCTGTCTCCAATATCATTATTCCGAATGAGGAGATCAGAAAAGCATACATGGGAGATGATCATGTCAATGTCAATCCATTCTCAATGAAAGCCTGCATTGCAGCCTACAATGAAGCAGAAGAGTGGTTAGAAGAAATGATTCAGGTGGTCGCTCATAATGCCCAATTGGCTTATGACTTCTTTGATGAACATTTCCCGCAGTTTCCATATACAAAAATTGAGGGAACTTATCTTTGGTGGGTCAATATGAAAGCAGCAAATAAGGATCATGAAGCCTTATGCAATTATTTAAAGGAAGAATGTGATTGGTATATCAATGACGGGGCAATGTTTGGAACAGCCGGAAAGGGTTATATTCGTGTAAATCTGGCTTTGCCGACACATGTATTTGAACAAGCATTGCAGCGTTTGATCAATAAATTTTAGAGAAGTGCAAAACTTCTCTTTTTTTATAGTATAATAGAAATAGAAAGAATCACTTTTAAAATTAGGGTGGAAACAGGAGGTTGTATGCGAAAAATACTGATAATTTTGACTTTGCTGCTTTGCCTCCATTGAAAACTTATGCCCTTGAAGAAAGAGCTGTTGTAGAAATGCTCAGCTATACAGTGAAAACACCTTATCCTCAGAGACAGGTATCCATTGAATATGAAAAGGATGAAAGAGAAAATCAGATGATTGCTCAAGTCATTGATAATGAAACAAAAGAAGTATTGCAGAGTTGGATTGAAAAGCCGGAATTAGCTTTGGATGAGTTTCAAACTGCTTATCAAAATGAAATAAAGTCTTCACTGAAGAGTACTTGGGCAGTTCTTAAAGAGGTGGGAGAAATCGGAACAGAAGATGCAGTCGCTTATGTGTGGGCAGATGTGGAATTAGGCAGAGATGAAACAGGATGGATCATTGAGAATGCTTCTGCGGGACATGAGGCAATCGAGAATGCAGCGTATCATTTGAATACTGTAGGCACTTATATTATGGAGAATGTCGATGAATTGGTAATTGACTTAAATGGTGTCATTGAGAAAAAATATCCGTTTGCTGTTCGTTTGAACTGCAATCTTTTAGGAAAAAGCAAAATCTATTACAGTGCTTCAAGCAATTACTATGAAAGAGAAACTTATAATACTTATGTATCCTTTGAGGTCAAATAAAAATGCCATTTCGGCATTTTTTTACATTTCTTTAAGCAGATCACCAATACGGCGAATGCCTTCTTCAATTGTGTCACAATCAACATTGGTGAAATTCAAACGCAGTGTATTAGCATCTTTGGCATCGACAAAGAAAGGATTTCCGGGCACAAAAGCTACTTTCATTTCTAATGCTTTTTCAAACAGCTCCATGGCACTGACATTTGGAGGCAATGTAACCCAGCAGAACATACCACCCTGCGGTTTGGTATATTGCACATTCTGCGGAAAATATTTTTCCATCGCTGAAATCATGGCCTGTGCTTGTTTTTTGTATAGACTTTTGATCTTATCGATGTGTTTTTCGATATCATTATGCATGAGATAATCATAGATAACATATTGTGAGAAGATGTTTGTGTGCAGATCACTGGCTTCTTTGGCAATGGAAAGTGCTTGATGCAGCTCTTTGTTTTTGGTAATGATATATCCGATTCGCATGCCGGGAGTAATAATTTTAGAAAAGCTGCCCAAAACAATGCTGTATGGGAGTCGATTCATGCCGATATAAGGGAGATGTTCTGCTTCAAAGCGCAGTTCACCATAAGGGTCATCTTCAATCAATGCAATCCTTTTGTCCTTTAATAATTCATAAATCTGTTCTCTTTTCTCTTGAGAATAGGTCAATCCGGTTGGATTTTGAAAGTCAGGAATCGTATAGATGAATTTTACTTGATTATTTAATGCTTCTTTCAGCTGGTCAAGATTTAAACCATCATTCTCCAGCTCAACCGAATAGAAGGTCGGTTCATGCATAGAAAAGGCTTGAATTGCAGCCAGATAAGTTGGTTTTTCAACAATCACTCCGTCATTTTTGTTCAAAAAGATTTTTCCTATTAAATCCAATGCCTGCTGTGAACCCGTGGTAATCAAAATATGGTCAGGTGTTAAATCAAGATGAAATTTCTGATTGTAGCGCTGACAAATATATTGGCGCAATTCCCATAATCCGGGAGTAGAAGCATATTGAAAAGCCAAAGCCCCTATTTCATGGACGACTCGCTGCATTGATTCCAGCAGTTCTTCTTTCGGAAAAGAAATTGGGTTAGGCAGGCCGCCGGCAAAAGAAATAATCTCTGGATCTGATGCGGCCTTCAGAATACTTCTTACAAAAGAAGGAGGGGTATTTTTAATGCCGTCAGAGAATAATGTATCCATATTATCACACACCTTTCATGAGCTCACTTATTCATGCTTTTTATTATAGTCCAGTGAAAAAGAAAAGACAATGATGATTGAAAATATTTTCTGAAAATGAATGAAAGATTGTTTGATGAATCAGTTCTTGTTCATTTTTAAAGGAAAATAAGTGCATAATTGAATGAAGTTAGGTAAAAAATGTAAAAAAATCACAAAAAAGTCTTTATAATTATCGAAAATATATTATAATACAAGTGATAGAGTAGAACCTTTCTTATGGAATGTCGATACAAAATTTCCCTTTTCATTCATTTCTCAAATCGGCAATATTCTTCTCTATCTTCCCTAAATAAATATTCATGAGTTATGCATGATGACATATACTAAGGCCGGTGAAAACATGAAAAATGGAAGACTGGCCTTTTTTAATTTGTTTAGTTTTATGTGCGTTTCGGCATTAAATTCACAAATTATTCCTTTTTTGACGCAGCAGGGAATATCCGCTTATGCGAAAGCGGGAGTGCTGGGCGGCAGTGCTTTGTGTGCCTTTGTCTTGGCGCTGGTTTTCGGCCGAATGGCGGATGCTTCAGGGGAACTGAAACGGGTTTATCTAATAGCCGTTGTTTTGTATTGCGGTACTGTTATGCTTGCTTTTTCTGTTTCTTGGGGATGGCTTCAGTGGATTAGTTTGGTCTTTGCGTTTGGAGTTGTGAAACAGGTCATGAGCATCAATGAAACATGGACCTTTTTAAGTGAACCGAAAAAATTTGGCTATTATCATTGTATGGCAGCCATCGGACTTGTAATAGGCTCCTTGATCAGCGGATATTTGGCGAAAACAAGCATGACAGCGGTAGGAATATTTTGTGCAGGCTGCGGAAGCATGGCAGTTTTGATTTCGCGGAAGCTGAAAGAAAAGTCGTCAAAGAAAAGAAAGATTACTATGAGGACAGTGACTCAATTGATGAAAAATCGGGAATATATGGTTTTATTAGGAGTCTTGTTTTTATTGATGATGGTAGGTTTTGCGGATCAGTTTGTCGTATTGGATAAATTGATGGAGTTAAGTGATGAGCGTATGATGATTACCT
The DNA here is from genome assembly GCA_944324265.1 of uncultured Traorella sp. GTDB lineage: Bacteria > Bacillota_I > Bacilli_A > Erysipelotrichales > Erysipelotrichaceae > Traorella. The sequence continues at coordinate 8,376 of CALUVS010000033.1, read as the reverse complement.
ATAAGTTTGCATTGCAGTCTTTTTCTGAAATTCCATTCTATATTGCTTTGGTTTTCTTGATGAAAAAGATTTCGCCGATGCAATTGCTTTTGTTTGCCTCGCTGATGAGCAGTGTGAAGTTTGCGCTGTATGGCATAGCCAGTGAGAGCATGCATATTTTGTTGATCAGTATGCTTCAGGTAGTCACACATCCGATCATTGTCGTAGCAAGCAAGATGCTGATTGCTCATGTGACCCCTTCAGAATTGAGCAATACGACACAGATTGTCGGGTTTGCGGTGTATTTTGGCTTAAGCGGGTTTGTAACGCCTTTGCTGGCAGCTTGGCTGGGGCCTATTGTCGGCAGCAATGCTTTGTTATATATGTTTGCCGGATTGGCAGCAGTGGCTTTTGTCATTGGATTAGGGATGAAAAAAAGCGGAAAATATGATACAGTAAATGCGGAGTGATGATATGAAAACATATTTGATTGATTTGGATGGGACAATGTATCGAGGCAATCAGAATATTGATGGGGCAAGAGAGTTTATTGCCTATTGTTTGGAAAAGGGAATTCCTTTTTATTTTTTGACGAATAATTCTTCTCGGACACGGGCACAGAATGTGGCGCATATGACTGCTTTGGGCTTTCAGGGAATTGAAGAAAAACACTTTTTTACCAGTGCGATGGCAGCGGCTCGTTATGCCCGCAAGATGAATATCGGGAAAAAAGCAGCTTATATTGGAATGGATGGCTTGAAGGAGGCTTTGTGTGAAGAAGGCTTTGAGCTGGTAGATGAGGATGCAGATGCGGTATTTATCGGATTGGATAAATCCGCAGATTATGCCAAATATTCCAAAATGTTAAAGATGTGTCTGAATGGAGCCAAGCTGATCGGAACCAATAACGATCGCCGTCTGGCTGTAGGAGACAGCTATGATGTCGGCAATGGAGCGATTGTTGCCATGTTTGAGTATGCCAGTGAACAGAAATCACCGGAGATCGGCAAGCCTTATCCGGTAATCTTAAATGAAGCATTGGAAACCTTTGGCTTGAAAAAGGAAGAGGTTATTCTGATTGGGGATAACTTGGAAACAGATATTGCTTTGGGATATACGCAAAATGTGGAAACAATTTTGGTATTGGGGGGTGTGCATGGAAGAGAAGATGTAGAACGTCTTCACATTATTCCTGACCATATTGTCGAATCATTATATGAATGTATGAAGTAACAGAAGCATAAGATGAAACAGGTGATTTTTTGAAGACAGACCTGTTTCTTTTCTTTTATTCTGTATGCAAGGCTTTTCTGCCGCTTCCTTCCTTAGAAGCCGTGTTAGTGCCTTTGGTATTGGTTCAGCCGTCAAGAGCTTTTCTTTTGGCATTGATCAGCGGAGTTGGTACGTTTGTAGGCGGTGCCATCGGCTATGAGATTGCCTTCCGAGCAGGAAGAAAATCCATCCTGAGATGGATCAGTGAGGAAACATTGGCAAAGGGAGAAGCCCTATTTCAGAAGCATGGCATTCTGGCAGTAATATTAGGTTCATTGACACCTTTTCCTGATTTTATTCTGGCATATTTAGCGGGATTGGTGAAAATGAATCGCTTTTTGTTTTTGATGCTGGACGGTACTTGCCGAATGATTCGTTCTTTGTTGATTACAGCTTCTTTATCAGCCATCAATCAATTTCTTCATTTAGAAAAATATGCCACCATCTTATCCATTTTGCTTCTGCTTTATTTTCTTATTCGCAGTATATTGAAGAAAAAGCGGAATCACTGAATCATTTTCTTCCAGTTCCGGATGCCATTGCACAGCAAAGACATCTTTTTTTTCAATGGCTTCAATATGATTCTCTTGTGTTTTGGCACTCAAAAGAAAGCCTTTGGGAACACTGGCTAAGGCTTGATGATGATAGCTGCCTGTTTGAGCAGAAATGGCATGAAACAGGGAATGGGGATGAAGAAGCAGGACATGCTGTGTATTTTGATGATTGCTGATGTTGCATAATTTGCATCCAAAATAGACACCAATCACTTGAATGCCTCGGCATATTCCTAATATGGGCTTTTGTGCTTTCAGGAAATGTTCCAGACATAAAAAATCCAAAGCATCAATTTTTTCATCTTCCAAAGTCATCGATTCATGGATGTTTTCATCATAATATTTTGGATGAATATCATCACCTCCGCTGATGATCAGGGCATCACAAAGCTTGACGATAGCTTTCAGATCAGTATCAGGATAAATAAGCAAAGGAAAGGCATGGTACTGAATAAGACAATCTGTTAATGGACTGGATACTTGATAACGTCGTTTATTTTCATTATATCGGGCAATAATTCCGACAATCATTGGATTCACCTCATCTTAGTCTATGGTCAGCTGAAAAATTTGTCAGTCAAAAAACAGACAAAAATACCTATTTATTGGTATGCTTATACTCAAAGGAAGTGATTGTGTGGAGATTATTAAAAGAAATGGGAAAAAAGAATTAGTTCAGCCTCAAAAAATAAAAAAAGTGATTCAAGCTGCTTTTCAAAGTCTGAATCATACTTGTGAATCAGAATGTCTGGATCAGATGACGGATTCTATCATGGCACAATTGGCTGCCATGGAAGTGATTCATGTGGAAGCAGTACAGGATATTGTAGAAGTAGAATTGATGAAAAATGGTTTTTATCAAGAAGCTCGATGCTTTATCTTATATCGTGATCAAAGAGCCAAAGAAAGAACTGTTTTGAATGAAATAGTCAGTACATTTTCAGAAGATGATCTGGCACCGGTATTAAAAGGACTGCAGCGTCGATTTCCGCAAAGTCAATATTCATTGGAAATTTTAAAGAAAAAATATGAGACTTTTTTGAAGCAGGGCATGAGTGATGAAGACAAACTGAAAAACTTGATCAAAGCCAGTGTGGAATGCATTCAGGCAGATGCTCCGAATTGGGAATATATTGCTTCTGCTTGCTTGAGCTTTCAGACCAATAAGAAGATTCAGAAAAGAATGGAAATGCTGGGAATTCATTCTTATTATGAAAAAGTGCAGTTTTTATGTGCCCAAAATTTAATGGGACATTATATGATTGAAAATTATAATAAGCAGGAAATCGATGAATTAGAAGCTTATATCAAAAAAGAGCGCGACAGCTTATTTACATATAGCGGATTGGATCTGGTGATTCGCCGTTATGTCATTTCAGACCATGAACATCATCCGCTGGAAAGCGTACAGGAAATGTTTATGGGCATTGCCATGCATCTGTGCATGAATGAAAAGGAAGATCGTTTATCCAAGGTAAAGGATTTATATGATATTTTAAGTCAGCTGCAATTGACAATGGCGACACCGACCATGTCCAATGCTCGTAAGCCTTATCCTCAGTTATCCAGCTGCTTTGTCGATACAGTGCCGGATTCCTTGGAAGGCATTTATGCTTCTATATCAAATTTCGCCCAAGTATCAAAATTCGGCGGCGGTATGGGCTTGTATTTCGGAAAAATCAGAGCCAATGGTTCGGATATCCGCGGCTTTAAAGGAGTTGCCGGAGGTGTTATCCGCTGGATCAAGCTGGCCAATGATACCGCTGTGGCTGTCGATCAATTGGGCGTAAGACAAGGATCTGTGGCTTGTTACTTGGATGTATGGCATAAAGATATCTTGGACTTTCTGCAGTTAAGAACGAATAATGGGGATGATCGTATGAAAGCCCATGATATTTTCCCTGCAGTATGTTATCCGGATTTGTTCTGGAAAAAAGTAAAGGAAGATCTGAATCAGGATTGGTATTTATTTGATCCGCATGAAATTTTAACCGTCAAAGGCTATGCTTTGGAAGATTGTTATGGGGAAGAATGGGAAAGAAAGTACGAAGAATGTATTCAAGATGTCAGAATTCACAAAGAAAAAGTTGTCTTGAAGGATTTAGTTCGTCTGATCATCAAATCAGCGATTGAAACAGGAACTCCTTTTGCCTTTAACCGCGATCATGTCAATCGCTGCAATCCAAATAAGCATCAAGGAATGATTTATTGTTCCAATCTCTGCAGCGAAATTGCCCAGAATATGAGTGAAGCTTCTTTGATGAAACAGGAAGTCATGGAAGTAGATGGGGAAACCGTGATCGTGGAAAAAACTGTTCCGGGAGATTATGTTGTGTGCAACCTAGCTTCTTTGGTCTTGGGGAATTTTGATGTGCAGAATGAAGAGTTATTAAAACATATTGTTCAGACAGCTGTCCGTGCTTTGGACAATGTGATTGATCTGAATTTCTATCCAATCTTAAATGCACAATTGACCAATCAGAAATATCGTTCCATCGGCTTAGGCGTCAGCGGCTATCATCACATGCTCGCTAAAAACGGCATTCGCTGGGAAAGTGAAGAACATATGACATTTGTGGATCAATTGTTAGAAAATATCAATTATTATGCTATTGAAGCTTCTTCTTTGATTGCCAAAGAAAAAGGCAGCTATGCTTATTTCAAGGGCAGTGATTGGGAAAACGGCGAGTATTTTGAAATGCGTGATTATACAAGTGAAAGATGGCAGTCACTGAAAAAGCAAGTGCATGAAAATGGATTGAGAAACGGCTATCTTTTGGCCATTGCACCGACAAGCTCAACTTCGATTATTGCCGGCAGCACAGCAGGCATTGACCCGGTCATGAATCGTTTCTTCCTGGAAGAAAAGAAAGGCAGCATCATGGCCCGTGTTGCACCGGATCTGTCCGCAGAAACTTGGTGGCTGTATAAGAATGCACATACTATCGACCAGCATACTTCCATTCAAGCAGCCGGTATTCGTCAGCGTCACATTGATCAGTCTCAATCGCTGAATCTTTATGTGACCAACGATTATACCTTCCGTCAGATCTTAGATCTTTATGTCTTTGCATGGGAGAATAAGGTCAAAACCATCTATTACATCAGAAGCCAATCATTGGAAGTTGAAGAATGTGAATCTTGTGCGTCATAGAGGAGGAAAACATGGAAAAAATACAATCAAAAGCTTTATTTAATGAATTCGGAGATACAGAAATTACTAAAAAAAGAATGATCAACGGCAATACGACCAATCTCAATGACTTCAATAACATGAAGTACAGCTGGGTCTCTGAATGGTATCGTACGGCCATGAACAATTTCTGGATCCCGGAAGAGATCAATTTAAACCAGGATATCAAAGATTATCGTCATGCATTAAGTCCAGAAGAAAAGACAGCTTATGATAAGATCTTGTCTTTCTTGATCTTCCTGGATTCGATTCAGACAGCCAATCTGCCGCATATATCCGATGTGATCACCGCCAGTGAAGTAAATTTATGTTTGACAATTCAGGCATTTCAGGAAGCTATTCATTCTCAATCCTATAGTTATATGTTAGATACGATCTGTTCACCGGCAGAAAGAGACCAAATTTTGTATCAGTGGAAAGATGATAAAATCTTATTGGCAAGAAATAAGTTCATCGGAGATCTGTACAATGACTTTTTGCGTGAACGAACAAGCTTTCAGTTCATGAAAACCGTGATGGCCAATTATATTTTGGAAGGTATTTACTTTTACAGCGGCTTCATGTTTTTCTATAACTTAGGAAGAAATGGAAAAATGAGCGGTTCTGCTCAGGAAATCCGTTATATCAATCGTGATGAAAATACACATTTGTGGTTATTCCGTCAGATTGTTTTGGAATTGAAAAAAGAAGAACCTGAATTATTTACACCTGAATGCATTGAAGTATATAAAGATATGATGCGTCAGGGAGTAGAAGAAGAAATTAAGTGGGGTCAGTATGTATTAGGAGATAAGATTGAAGGCCTGAGCTTTGAAATGGTTCATGACTATATCAAATACTTAGGAAACTTAAGAAGCCGCGGGATAGGAATGGGCAATCTTTATGAAGGGTATGAAGAAGAGCCAAGTTCTATGCAATGGGTTTCTTATTATTCAAATTCAAATATGATCAAAACTGATTTCTTTGAAGCACGCTCAACAGCTTATGCCAAAAGTGGTGCTTTAGTCGATGATCTATAAAAAGTACTAAAATAGAATAAAAAAGCTCATCAAGGGTATACTCTTGATAATGGAGGTGCTTATGTATAAAATTAACGATTATGTTGTTTATCGCACGACAGTCTGTCAGATTACTGAAATCAAGCAAAACTATTTCAATGATCTTACATATTATCAGTTAGAACCAATTGAGGAAACGACATTGGTCTTACACGTATCAGCAAATAATCCAGCCGGTTATCTGCGCCCTGTCATCAGCAAAAAAGAAGCTGTGAAAATGATTGAAAATATGGACCAGACTGAATTGATCCCAGGCAATGCCAATCAATTGGAAAGCTCCTATAAAATGTGCATGGCCAAAGGAACACTTGAAGATTTAATGCGTGTATACATGACTTCCAATAAACGTATCTGCGAGCGAAAAGAAGCAGGCAAAAAGGTACTGGAAAGAGATCGCAATTATTACGAAAGAGCTAAGAAATGCTTATATGATGAATTCTCAATTGCTTTGAAATTGGATATGCAGAAAACAGATGATTATATCCAGGAATATTTGAAATAAGCAGCAGACCTGTATTTGTAAAAGAATACAGGTTTTTATTATAATTTTTATTGAAAATGATTCTTGTTAATAGGACAGTATAATTAGAAGGACACATGAAGAAGGGAAATGTATGGGAAAAATATTCATGGGTATCCTCGCTATGACTGTATTGATGCAAAATGGCGGATGGATGCAGGAAATCAAGCCAGCTGAAATTACAGGAGAGAATACAGAAGGAATTGTGCATTTTGAAGCAGATGTCATCCAGTGTGAGGAATGTCATCAGCTCTCAGCTCATCACAAAGAAGCTAACGAACTTGACTGGATCGCAGCGAAAAGTTCAAAGTGCGTTCATCATGAAAACGGAAATGATTTCTACTATGTCAAAGAAATCATCCATACATATGAATGCGATCAATGCAATGAAGTATTTAAAGAAATACAGACAATTGATCGTCGAGTTGTTTGTGTCGGATTTGATGATACAGAGACAGAATAAAGCATAATAAAAGAATAGTCCTTGCCAAGAGCGGTAAGGACTATTTTATCAATAAAACATAATTTATTATTTCTATTGAATTTTCTTAGTTAAATGAATATGCATGAAAGTTTTAACAAGATAGGTTAAGATAATGACTGAAATTATACTTTATCCTCATATAAATCTGCATAGGTAGCTTCCAGTCCCATTTCTTCCTGAAGCATCCATTCCATCAGCCAGTAATTGATTTCCATTGTACTTGGGATTGCGGAACTAAAATATATTGCATCAAAGATATTTAGTTGAGAAAGTGCATAGGCAGCTGCTGTCAGCGGTAAAATCAAACTTTGATCTTGGCTGATCTGTCTTTGCAGAAATTCACTCCTATATTCATTGAAAGCTTCAATATGATTGATAAATCGCTGAATATCATTTGGGTTTTTATCTTTCTGTATTTCAAAGGAATCAGTATCAAAAACATTGTTATCAACATATTCCAAAGGACAGCTCAAAGTATAGGAATCAGGCTTTTCTTCAATTTTCCACCCGGTTTCAGATGTCTGATAACTATTTGAATCTGTGTCATCTGCATGAATGTGCAAAGAAAGATGAGATGTAATCAAACATGATAATACAAAAATAATATATTTTTTCATAACTCCTCCAACATATTTCTGCACTTAATAATTTTTTATATAATTGTGAAAACAATTGATCAATAAATGTATATTTCACTATTATTTGAATTCAACTAGGATGTTAAAATCTTTGTCATATATGGTGTAATATCTCTGTGACATCATGGATTCATCAATAATAGCAGTGTAAAAATAAATATCATTCCATTGATTTAATTTTCCTTTTTTAATAGTCATGAAATCAAAATAAAACGCTCCCGGTTCATTTACAATAAAAATGAGCAAATATCTGTCTTCTTCAATTCTTATGATTCCGAAATCGACATTTCTGCTGAATTCAATGGGCTGAGTGACCACTAGATTTGGTTCATATGTATCCGATTTATAAGCTAAGACATGCAGTTTCCCTATCCATTCATCCCTATATACCTCTAAGTTATAGTCTAAGGATTGTTCTGAAATGAGCAGGTCTTCTTCATATAAGCGATATTCTTTTCTTAGATTTTCAACTAATTTGGGATTCACCGGATTTGGCAAAAATACTAACATCAGAAATAGAATATTATAGGCAATAAAACAAACAATGACTTTTGAACTAGCTTTTTTCATTTTGGCTTCCTCTTTATCTAAATTATAATATACCTTAACTTTTAAAAGATTATCTAACTAAATTAAAGAAGTGCCAAAATAAGCGATAAATAGGCACTTTTTTGTTGC
>CALUVS010000032.1 GCA_944324265.1 uncultured Traorella sp. | reverse complement strand
AACATAAATATGCGCAAAGTCCCATAAAATAAAGGCTTTGCGCAATTTTTATTTAAATCCATGAATATTTCAGGTATAATAATATTACCGTTGAATATTCAAAAGGTATTTTTGCAGCACGATGCTGCAAGCTGTATCTAAAAAATAAAGATATGAAGAATGCAAAATTCTATTATGAAAAGGCTAAAACCTATCTGAATGAAGCACAAATGAAAGAAATGCTGAACAATATATCATTTCAATAGCATATTCTTATAAAAAAGAGGAGTTGAATAGAATGGCTAATAAATCAAGTTCACAAATAAGTGGTTTTAATGTTTATAAAGACAGAAAAAACCGTGACATATACTATGATATGATTACAAAAAAAGGTTATGTAATTACTAAAGATGATATGGGTCAATTTAATTTTTATTCTCGGCGCTTGTTTGTTCCGATCATAGCGCTTATTTTACTTGCACCATTAAAAATTGGCGGAGTGGAAATAGGATTTACTAAAGCTGCAATTATTTCTTTAGTATTAATGATAATAACTGAATTATTTTATCGATTCCGTTTTTTAAGATCATTGAAAGTTGTTCCTAATTTTCAGCCAGAAAAAAGAAGCGGTTATATTGAACAGTTAAGTAATTCAGCAGAGAAATCTGATTTGATCATTCGATCATTACTTTATATTGCTTTATCAATTTTGGTACTTGTTTTTGGATATCTTTCAGGATTTGATAATATTGAATGGATAATCTGCATTGTAGTGAGTGTTTGTACAGCTGTAATGGGAATAATCAATGTGCTTGCAGTAATAAAAAAGAAATAAATATAGAGTGGTTAAAATGGAGTTAAGAGTAGCGAATCATGATGATAAAGAGGAAATCATGAATATTATTGAACAAGCTCAAAATCATCTGAAGGAAGCAAATATAGATCAATGGCAGCAGGGTTATCCGGATGCAGCTATTATTGAAGAAGATATTGAAAATAAAAGAGGATATATTCTATTTGATAATGGTGAGAATATCGGATATTTATGTTTGGATTTTGGTGGAGATGCTTCGTATGATGAAATCGAAGGAAAATGGCTGTCTGAGCAGCCATATGCTGTCATTCACCGTTTAGCTATTTCAGATAAGGCTCGCGGTAAAGGCAAAGGTGTTGAAGCATTTTCTCTTGCTTGGAATGTATGTGTGCAAAAAAAAGTTTTCTCACTCCGTGTGGATACGCATGAAGAGAATATGAAAATGCAGCATATTATTAAGAAAAGCGGTTTTGTTTATTGCGGAATTGTTTATCAGTTAGAAGGAAAAAGATTAGCGTATGAAAAATTAACATAATAAAAGCTGTCTAAGTCTAGAATAACTTCATAGACTTAGGCAGCTTTTATCACTATTCAACTATTCTGACTTTATATTTTTTCAGCCAATAATTTATCTGAAGAAAATAAGCAATTGTTTGTGGTGTGGTCATTAATTGACCATACCAATTTTTTTCTGTTTCTTGATGCATCAGTTTTTGAACTTCATCTTGATTCAATATTTTCCAGATAGGTTCATTTTCATTATTCAATAACAAAGACAATTCATAGCGAAGCTGCTTTAAATATAACGGATGATGTGTTTTCGGAAAAGGATTCTTTTTGCGCTCCAATACTCTTTCAGGAAGTAAGTCTTTCATGGCTTCTCTTAACAAGCCTTTTTCTCTGCCATTCAAATCCTTATAAGACCAAGGGGTATGATATAAATATTCAAGAATATGAATATCACAGAAAGGAACACGTACCTCGAGTCCGCTGTACATACTCATACGGTCCTTTCGATCTAATAAGGTCTGCATAAACCAATTTAAATTGAGATTGACCATCTGTTTCATACGTTTTTCAAAGTCCTCACAAGGAAGAATATGACTGTGAATCTGTGTTTCATTCACTAAATCTAACACATACTTTCTGCCGTCAATCTGCCATTTTTCTAATAATAAATCATTGCGATATTCAATATTCTGTGCCCAAGGAAAACCTTCTTGAAATAAAATAGAAGGATCTCTGTACCATGGATAACCACCGAATATTTCATCAGCACATTCTCCTGATAAAGCTACATCTACATGTTCCTTTACTTTTTTGCAGAATAATAAAAGAGACCCATCAACATCTGCCATACCGGGCAGATCTTTTGCATCTACAGCTTCATATAAAGCATCTATTAAATCATTTGAATCAAGGGTAATAGATATATGATTGCTTTGAATCGCTTCGCTGACAAGCTGTATATATTCATCATCTCTATCCGGCTGAAATTTATTTGATGTAAAATAACGTTCATTATCCAAATAATTGACTGAAAAAGTGGTCAATTGCTTTCCCATCTTCTGATAAGTCTTGCTCGCAATAGCACTGATAATACTCGAGTCCAATCCACCAGATAAAAAACATGCCAAAGGTACATCACTCACTAATTGTCTTTCAATTCCTTCTGTCACAAGCCTCTTGACTGTATCGATTGTCGTCGGTAAGTCATCATGATGAATCTGATCCATTAATTGATAGTAACATTTTTTTTGATATCCTTTTTTTGAAAGCAATAAAAACTCCGCAGGTTTCAGTTCAAAAATATTCTGGAATACACCGCTGCCGCTGATCTTTCCCGGACCTAAAAGCATTAACTGATGAATCCCTTCATTATCTAATTGAGGCATTACCAATGGATGAGCAAGTAAATTTTTGATCTCAGAGCCAAAAACAAACGTATCATTGATAAATGTATAAAATAAAGGCTTTACACCAATTTTATCTCTGGCTAAGAACAATTCATCCTGCAGTTCATCATAAACCGCAAAAGCAAAAATACCATTAAATAACTGTAAACAATCAATTCCATAATACATATAAGCTTTCAATACAACTTCTGTATCACAGTTTGTCTGAAAAAGAATTCCTTTCTCTATTAATTGCTTTTTAATTTCTTCACTGTTGTAAAGCTCTCCATTATAAATAATGGAATATTGACCAAAAGTCATCGGCTGTTTTCCATTTTCTGGATCCATTACAGCCAAGCGGGCATGAATCAATGCTGTATGATCAAAAATTCGAATTCCTGTATCACTAGGTCCTCGATGCTTCAATGTCTTTAACATATCTTCAAATATAGGCATTTGATTGCCCAAATTGTGAACAGGATCAAATACTCCTGCAATTCCGCACATAATTTCACTCCTTCTGTATCAGTATATTCATTCTGAGTAAAATAATTATTCTTTTTGTGCAATGAATGGGAAGATAAATTGAAAGCAATGATGTAAAATATCTAATAGAATGGGGAAAGCAAAATATGAAAAAGTTATATATGATTGGCGGACCGATGGGCATAGGCAAAACAACCATCTCCAAAGCATTGAAAGAAAAGTTCAATCAAGCAGTTATGCTGGATGGAGATTGGTGCTGGGATATGCATCCATTTATAGTAAACGAGGAAACAAAGAAGTTGGTATTCAAAAATATTCAGGATGTTCTGAATAACTTTATCCACTGCAGTGAAATAAAAAATATTATATTTTGCTGGGTCATGCATGAGCAAGAAATCATTGATCAAGTATTAAAATCATTGGATCTGAAAGATGTAAAAGTTGTTCAAGTGACCCTTCTTTGCAGTGAAGATGAACTGATCCAGCGATGCAGAAAAGATCAGCGAAGTCAGGAAACGATTGAGAAAAGTCTGCAGCGTTTAGCTGCCTGCAGACAGCTTAAAGGAAGTAAAATAGATACGACAGATCAAAGTATAGAGGCTATTGCCCACAAAATTCTGCAGTTAGGTGAATAAAATAGAAGTGTATGAGAGAGTGAATAAATATAAAGTTAAAAAATTAACGAATTTATTGCTTTTTAGGTGATAAAATTGATAAAAAATGGTATATTATTGTCGTTAGAAAGTGGAGGTAGTAAAATGACAAAACGACCTGTAGTATTAGTAGTTATGGATGGTGTAGGTCTTAGTGATAAAGAATTCGGTAATGCCGTTAAAAATGCTTATACACCACATTTGGATAAGCTGATGAGCACTTGTCCTAACACAGCTATTCGTGCTCATGGATTATCAGTAGGTTTACCTAGTGATGGAGACATGGGAAATTCAGAAGTAGGACACAACGCATTGGGATGCGGACAAATTTATAGCCAGGGGGCTAAATTAGTCAATGAATCTATAGAGTCAGGAGATATCTTTGAAACAGATACTTGGAAGGCTTTAGTAAATAAATGTGCCAATGGAAAGATGCATTTCATCGGTTTATTATCTGATGGAAATGTACACTCACACATCAATCACTTATTTGCTTTAATCAAAAGAGCAAAAGCTGATGGTGTCAAAGAAGTACGTGTACATGCATTATTAGACGGACGTGATGTTCCGGAAACAAGTGCCTTGATCTATGTAGATCAATTAGAAGAATTCTTGGCAAGTGTCAATGATGAAAACTTCCATGCTTGTGTTGCCAGCGGCGGAGGACGTATGAAAATTACAATGGACCGTTACCAAGCAAATTGGCCAATGGTTGAAGCTGGATGGAAAACTCACGTATTAGGTGAAGGAAGACAATTTGCATCTGCAAAAGAAGCAATTGAAACTTATCGTGCAGAATTAGGTGTGATTGACCAAGATCTGCCTGCATTTGTAATTGCAAAAGATGGACAGCCAGTAGGTACAATTGAAGATGGCGACAGTGTTATCCTGTACAACTTCCGCGGTGACCGTGCTCAGGAAATTTCTTTGGCCTTCGATGAAGAAAATTTTGACAAGTTTGACCGTGTACGCAAACCTGATGTTATGTATGCCGGTATGCTTCAATATGATGGGGATTTACAGATTCCTAAGAACTTCTTAGTTTATCCGCCTCGCATCAAATATACATTATCTGAATTCTTAGTGAATAAAGGTGTGAAGTCTTATGCCATTTCTGAAACTCAGAAATATGGACATGTCACTTATTTCTGGAATGGAAATAACTCTCAGAAATTCTCTGAAGAATTAGAAGACTGGGTAGAAGTAAAATCAGATGTCGTGCCATTTGAAGAAAGACCTTGGATGAAGAGTGCAGAAATTACTGATTTATTAGTAGAAGCTATTGAATCTAATAAATATGATTTCTATCGTACAAACTATCCTAATGGGGATATGGTTGGGCACACTGGTAATTATGAAGCTACATTGATCGGTGTTGAAGCAGTTGATTTGAATTTAGGCAGAGTCATGAAAGCTGTGGATAAAGTCAATGGTATCTTGATTGTTACAGCTGATCACGGAAATGCTGATGAAATGTATGAAAAGCCTAAAAAAGAAGGCGATGCACCTAAAGCAAAAACAGCTCATACATTAAATAAAGTTCCATTTATTATTTATGGTGCTGATGTAGAAATCGCTGAAGGTGAATTTGGTTTAGCGAATGTTGCTGCTACAGTAGCAAAATTATTAGGCTTTGAACCAGATGAACACTGGCTGCCTGCAATTATCAAATAAATAAGAAATAAAAAGATAACTTGATTCAAAAAAGTTATCTTTTTTTACCCAGATTTACTGGAATCAAACAATGACTAATTCTGATATCCCGAATTATTGATGCAATCTATGAACTGTCCTGAATATGAAAAATAAAAAGTGCCGAAGCACTTTTTATTTGGAGAATAGAAAGATAATGAACTATATAAAGTTTAATTCAGCTGATCAAATCCGTTAGCACTTTGATTGTCCTGCGGGCGTCCATTTTGCGGCGGCTGACCATCCTGCGGCATTTCAGGACGTTCCCCTCTTGGCATATCCCCTCGTCCAGGACCAAAATTACCTGCATCGCTTGAATATTCAATGACACTTGTATCAGATAATGATTGAATATTCGAATAAATATATCCATTTAAATCAGCTTCAATGGTATTGGCTTGTACAAGCGTATAAGTTTCATCTGCCAAATCACTGGAACTATAAACAAGAACTGAGGCATTTGTCGGTGTCATAAAGGCAGCGATCGTTTCGCCATTGCTGTTATTCAGAGCTAAAATTGAATCTTTCTGCACACCTTCTCTTATATTCATGACAACAAATGATTGTGAAGAATCACTGGATATTTCATCATACATATTGCCGGTGGCTAATAAAGTACCGCCATTGATCAAAATACCGTTATCTGAATCAACACCGCTGTCCATGCTTTGTTCATTTGCGACAGCTGTTATCGTACCGCCGTTGATGACAATCCATCCGTTGGAATCCATACCGTCTCCTTCGCTGCCTAAGGTAGAAAGACAAGTAATCGATCCATCATTGATCGTAATGACAGAAACACCGTCTTCTGAAGCATTGATAGCATCATCATGTGATTGAATATTGATGATTCCTCCATTGATTGTCAAATGCATTTCTGATTCAATACCTTCTCGATCTGCAGTTAAATTCAAGATACCGTTGTCTTTTTCTTCGCCATCGATGTTCATAGAAACATCAGATTCAATGGCTCCATCAAATTTATAAAGTGTTTCCTGTGAACCATCTTCATAGATTTTTGCAACATGAGAACCATTAAGAGTATTTGTTGAATCATCTGCCAAAATAAGGTTAAAACCAGCATTTTGTGTGTCGACATCCGCAGAGGCTTCATCAGCGGCACATTCATAAGCATTTAATACTACAATAGCACTGGATACAGTACTTGTCAGCTGTACGTTATCCAGAATCAATGAGACAACAGCCTCCGGATCATCTTTGGCATTTTCACCAAGATCAATTAAGATCTGCCCATAGCTCAATTCACCACTGATACGATAGGTTCCGGGTTCACTGATTTTTACAACTTGATGCAAAGAAGCATCTTCTGCACTGTGAGCGTCACTGGCTTCTCCTTCACCATATGTTTCATCTTTTCCTTCTTCATAATAGATAATGTCATTGCTGATGGAAACACCTGAAGCTTTTGTTGTTTCTTCATTGTTGATAAGAATTTGCTCATTACTTAATGAAATCAATACTTCATCCTTGTTATTGCTTGTCTCTTGATCAGCATTGCTGGAACAGCTGGCCAGCCCAAGCAGGCAGAAACAAAGGATTGAAGCCGTTATCTTCTTTTTGTTATTCATAAAATAATCCTTTCTTATTCATATATTATAGTCAGAATATTTGAAGTTTGCGTGAGGAAATGGAAAAAGAATCGTGAGAATATAACTCCTTAGGCCTTGTGCTTTACTTTCCCGTGAAGTCAGTTATACTTAACTTATCAGACATGATGGGAGGATCACATGGAAAAAAGCAAAATAGGTGTTTATGGATTAGGTGTAATGGGACAAAGCATTGCATTAAATCTATTAAATCATGGATATCAAGTATCCGTATATAATAAAAGCAAAGAAAAAACAGAAAAATTCATTCATGAAAAAATCTCGAATCAAAAAGCAGTTGCCTGCAATGATATTCAGTCATTTGTAGATAGCTTAGAAAAACCGCGTATGATTCTATTGATGATTACAGCAGGAAAAGTAGTTGATGAAGTCATTGATGCATTATTGCCGTATCTATCTGAAGAAGATATTTTGATTGATGGCGGAAATAGCTATTTTATGGATACTATTGAAAGAAACAGAAGATTAAAGGAAAAGCATATCTATTATATTGGTATGGGAATTTCCGGAGGAGAGCAAGGGGCTTTATTAGGGCCAAGCATGATGCCGTCAGGAAATTATCAAGCATATCAAATGATTCAGCCCGTCTTTGAAACAATTGCAGCCAAGGCAAAAGATGATCAGCCATGTATTGCTTATATTGGAGAAGATGGCTCTGGTCATTATGTTAAAATGATGCATAACGGTATTGAATATGCCGATATTCAGATAATCAGTGAAGCTTATGAATTAATGCGTCAGGCAGCTAAAATGAGCAATGAAGAAATCCAGCAAGTATTTGAACAATGGAATGAAGGCAGATTAAAGTCTTATTTGATTGAAATTACTGCGAAGATTCTGCAGAAAAAGGATGAAAAAACTAACCAATATCTTATTGATGTGATCTTAGACAGTGCCTCTCAGAAAGGGACAGGAAAGTGGACGAGCATTGAAGGATTGTCCATCGGCAGTGCTGTACCGACAATTGCACAATCCGTATTTTCACGGATCATATCTTCTCAAAAAGAAGAAAGAGTGAGAATATCCGAAATATTTCCTCAGAAAACAATTATTGAAATGGAAGATAAGAAACAATTTATTGAATATTTGGAAAAAGCAGTCTATGCGTCAAAAATAGCAGCTTATGCGCAAGGCTTTGATTTATTGAAAAAAGCCTCCAAACAATATCACTGGAATCTGAATTATGGGGAAATTGCCATGATATGGCGTGAAGGTTGTATTATTCGAGCACAGTTTTTAGAAGAAATTAAGAAAGCCTATGAAACAGAGCCTGAGAATTTAATGGTCAGTGATCAATTCAAAGAAGATATCAAGGAAGCATTGTTCTCATGGCGAGAAATTGCTAAAATGATTATTGATGCTGGTATATATGCTCCGGGTATCTTAAGTGCATTATCTTATTTTGATGGTATTCGCAGCAATCGAACAGGTGCAAATCTGATTCAGGCGCAGCGAGATTATTTTGGAGCACATACGTATGAGCGAATAGATCAAGAAGGGAACTTTCATACAGAGTGGTAGTTATGGAAAAATATTGTGTATTAGTCGGAGCTGCAAAGTTAGAAGAGAAAATAACTCTTCCGAAGAATCGCTTTGTAATTGCTGCCGATGGCGGTTATGCCCAATTGCTGCAGCAGGGAATTCAGCCGGATATGGTTATCGGTGATTTTGATTCTTTGGGATATGTACCCAATCATCCGAATATTGTGCGTCATCCAGCAGAAAAAGATGATACGGATATGATGCTGGCAGCCAGAATCGGTCTGGAACAAGGATATAAAGAATTTCTTATTTATGGCGGATTAGGCGGGCGCTGGGATCATAGCTATGCAAATATGCAGGTGCTGAGCTTTTTAGCCGTTAATGGAGCCAAAGGAATACTTATGGACCAAGAAGTGCGGATGTGTGCAATTTACAATGATACGATTTATTTCGATGAATCCTATAAGGGAATGATATCAGCTTTTGCAGCCAGTTCAACAGCATCTGGAGTAACCTTAAAAGGTTTGAAATATGAATTGGATCACGCAACTCTTTCTCACTGTGTTCCATTAGGTACAAGCAACGAATTTCTAGGCAAACCTTGCAGTATCTCTGTCGAAGAGGGTGTACTTTTGATCATGTGGCAGAAACAAGAGAATGATGAGAATGCTGAAAAAATATTAAATCTGTAAAAAAACCAAAAAAGGATATAGCTAAATATCATAAGATACTTAACAATATCCTTTTTCTTATTTATAAAAATAATTACCAGTTTAATATCAAAGTGCAGAAATTAATTCTTTCACTAACTTTTACTGGATTTTGCTCTTATAATTATCTTGAAAAAAAGAGTTTTCTTGATTTTCATGCATGTAAGTAGATTAAGGAAGTCCAAAAACAGAGTGTTGCCATGCACTCATTTCTCTTTCCCTTTGGAAAAAGAGCGGAACTGGCAGCCTTGATCGTTGCGCTTATTCATGCAATTATCACGTTACTAGACCTTTGCTTTACAATCTTCTTTGAAGCATCAAAGAGGAATAAAAAGTAAAAAACACTCTGTTCTCTAAATTTCGCAGTTTAGACAGAGTGTCCCATTATAAATATGGCAGCACCGGTTTGGTACTTCCTTGACTTTATTATAGCATATTTTTAAGTACTCCTATCAAATTATTCCAAGTTTCTGAACTGAATTGAAAAAGTAACTTCCGGTTTTGTAAAAGCACGCTGGAACTAAGTCTTTCAATAAGTTTTCAATGCTGTTAGAATAATTGAAGCTGAAGAAAGAATGATTTATTTCAATACTTAATTAAAAAGATTTTCGATATTGAAGAGGACTAACTTGATGAATTTCACGGAAAATCTGTGAGAAATATTTAGGATTAGTAAATCCTACTTTTTGAGCAATGAGGTTAATAGGCTCATTGGTTTCCAAAAGCATTTTTTCAGCTGCCTGAATTCGGCATCTGGAAATAAAATCACTGATAGAATGCCCTGTTTCTCGATTGAAATCAGAACTCAATGAAGTTGAATTGATGCTGAGATATTCCGCAATGATCTGCAGAGAGATATCTTTCTGATAATTATTTTTGATAAATGCTATTGCTGCCAAAATACGATAGCTGTAACGATTTCTTTTGTCTATCAGCGACAAAATAGCTGCAATTGTTTTCTTTAAATAATAGACGTAATCTTCAATTGCATATAAAGCTTTCATATCCGGTGTTTCTTCCGCAATATCTAAATCATAAACATTGATCAATAAGTGAATAATGACATTGCATAAAGCATAGGCTGTTTCAAAATAAGTATAATTGTATGAATTCGCTACGATTGTTAAAAAGAGTGTATCGATTTGATTTTCAATATCAGCTAAAGAAGCTTCACAAATTAAATTTCTTAGCTTTCTCACATTTTCATCAATCGCAGAAAGTGTACAATCAAAAGTAATTGTCTTTAATAATTCTTCTGTAATCACTGTATCAAAGGCTCTGAAAAAATAAAGGTCATTTAATTGCTGAGCTCTTTGAAAAGCTTTGTGAATAGATTCATAGCCATGATAATCACACACCAGTGAAGTAGTGACATAGCGCATCAATGATGATTTGATTCCATGCGGAATCTGATGGAATTTTTCGGCTATCTGCAGCGGAGTACATAATGGATCTTGCATAGGTGAGAAAATAACAGCCATTTTCTTTGTATTATCCACTTTGATCAGAAAACAATTGCCGCGGTAATGAGCCTCATGCAGAATTTTTTGTACCTGTTCATAATTGTGGCAGGTACGATCAACTCCCTGACTTAATGTTTCTTTATTCCAATGCTGTGTAAATCTTTTGTCTGGTCCGAAGATACAAAAATGAAAATGATCCGGATCAAATTTAATCGGAATATTTAAATTCTTGATAAAACTTTCAATCATCAAAGCATCTTCATCCCACAGACAGTAATTGATCAGCATATTTTCGGCAATCCATAAACTGTCTTCTTTTTTCATAAGTGTTTTTTCTGACATAAATTCACATCCTCGATATATTACATTATCATAATACACCTGAGAAAACTATCAATTTTTTTGAGAAATAAAATTATTTGGTAATTTTGATATTTTTTTATCATGCTAAAATATTGTCATGGAGGTTAGGGTCATGAAAAAAATGTTAAGTTTATTCTTATGTGTCTTTATGGCAGGCGCAGCATTGACTGGCTGCTCACAGACATCCACATCAACCGATGGCACTTCAAGCGGTTATACCTATGCTGATACAATCGTTTGGGATGCTGAGTACGATGTCGTTGTGGCAGGATTCGGTGCTTCTGGTGCTGTCAGCGCAAAAACAGCTGCTGAAAATGGGGCAGATGTATTGATTGTAGAAAAGATGTCCGAGGGGGAAGCCGGCGGTAACAGTAAGGTTGCAGGACAATTATTTGCTTATGGTAATGGTGATGTAGAAGCTACCAAAGAATACTATAAGAACTTATCCGCAGGAAAAGATGTACCTGAAGCAATGCTGGATGTATTAGTTGAAGGTGTAGCCAATATGGTTGATATTTGGGTCAATGATTTTGGTTTGAATGAAGAAGATTTTGTTGATTGGACAGGAGTTCCTGTTATTGGTGAAATGTCTCCTGAATATCCTGAATTCAGCGGCAGTGATAAGATTGGTCTATGGACACTGCATGCTGGTGTCAGCGATTCTTATATGTATCAGACTTTAAAACAAAAAGTAATTGATAATTCTGATAAGATTGATGTTTGGTTTGAATCTCCGGCAGTTCAGTTGATTCAAGATCCAGTATCTAATGCAATTATCGGTGTCAAAGTAGAACGTGACGGAAAAGAAATGAATGTTCGTGCTTTGAATGGTGTTGTTTTATGTACAGGCGGATTTGAAGACAATGCAGAAATGGTAGAAACTTATTTGGGATTAACTGATTATGCAGTTATCGGTGGATTATATAACACTGGTGATGGTATTCGCATGGCACAGGAAGTTGGTGCTGATTTATGGCACATGAATGTATATGAAGGCGGATTTGGTTTAGGCGGTGTGTCTTTCTATGTAGATGAAGGAGAACATGCTTCTCAGATTCAGGTTCTGACTCAAGGTGTC
Organism: uncultured Traorella sp.; assembly: GCA_944324265.1. GTDB lineage: Bacteria > Bacillota_I > Bacilli_A > Erysipelotrichales > Erysipelotrichaceae > Traorella. The sequence continues at coordinate 10,596 of CALUVS010000032.1, read as the reverse complement.
TTGAATACAGGTGCATTAGTACTTGTAGGTACAGATGGTGATCGTTTCTTAAATGAATCTGAAGTTGTTCGTCACGGACACTTATATGAAAATGGTGTATGGCACAATCCTCACTATCCAAATAAAATGTGGGTTGTTTATGACCAAACACAAGCTGATTTGATTGCGGCTGAAGGTGCAATTCCTGAACAATTCCAATCAACAGTTGTTTCTGCAGATACAATTGAAGAATTAGCTGAATTAACAGGCACAAAAGTTGATCAATTAGCTGCTACAATTGAAACATTCAATCAATATGCAGCCAGTGGTGTTGATGAACAGCATGGCCGTGAAGCAGATACAATGCGTGCATTTGATGGACAGAAATATTATGCATTCCCTGTAAAAGCAGAAATTCTGAATACTCAAGGTGGTCCAAAACGTAATGAAAACGCTGAAATCTTAGATACAGACGGAAATCCAATTCCTCATTTATACTCTGCAGGAGAAATGGGCGGTATTACTTCTGAAATGTATCAGGGCGGTACAAACTTAGCTGAATGTATTATTTTCGGTCAGATTGCCGGAAAAAATGCAGCTGCAGAAAAAGATCCATTGCCAGAATACAATTTGGCACCAAAAGTAGAATCAACTCCAACTAAATTAGGTGAAGTGACTGACTTAAATCAGGAAACTGAAATTGAAACTGCAGACAATGAATTTATCGGTACAGCTCAAGGTATGGGCGGTACATTAACTGTAAAGGTTACAATGGATGGAGATACAATCGCTAATGTAGAAATCGTTTCTCATAGTGAATCTGAAGGTATTGCCGATCCAGCTATTGAAGAGATCCCAGCTGCTATCGTTGAAAACAATGGTACAGAAGGTGTAGAAACTGTTTCAAGTGCAACAGTAACAAGTAATGCAATCATTGATGCAGTAAATGATGCTCTTTCTAAAAGATAAATAAAGAAATTATAAAGATAATGAAAGCTTTGGCTTCGTGCCGAAGCTTTTTATATGTAAAAATGTGAAGAAAAAAAGGATTGTTTGCACTAAAAAATATAGAATTAAGAGCATATGAAAATGTTTGAACATTCACAAGTGTTTTCTTTATACAATCTTAATACAAAACGAAATTTACTTATACATTTTTAATTTTAGTGATGTGATAATGAGAATGCACGAAAAAGCAAAAAGGAGTAATTATGTTTGAATTTTTTTCGAGGAAAAAACATTTTTCTTCATTTAGGATTATTGTTTATGGTTTTCTTTTTGTCATATTGACAGGCAGTTTTCTGCTGATGCTGCCGATTGCAACTCAAGATGGTCAGGGGGCCAGCTTCTTGGATGCTTTATTTACTTCTACATCTGCCGTATGTGTAACAGGACTAGTTGTAAAAGATACAGCTACCTATTGGACGCAGTTTGGGCAGTTGGTCATTATAACACTTATTCAGATTGGGGGAATGGGTGTTGTCACAGTAGCGATTGCAATCGCGGTCATCAGCGGCAAAAAGATTGGGCTAATGCAGCGAAGTACGATGCAGGAGGCTATTGCAGTGCCTCAGGTCGGCGGGATCGTTCGTTTGACTAAGTTTATTTTGATTACTACTTTCACAGTCGAAGCATTGGGGGCTTTGATCATGGCACCTGTCTTCTGTTCGCAATTCGGCTTCCTGAAAGGAATCTGGTATGGTATTTTCCATTCCATCTCAGCCTTCTGTAATGCCGGATTTGACTTAATGGGAGTAACAGGTCCATTCTCATCTTTAACTTCATTTACCGGACAGCCGATCATTAATCTTGTGATCATGTTTTTGATTGTATTCGGCGGTATCAGTTTCTTGACATGGGATGATATTGTCACACATAAATGGCATTTAAGCAAATATCGCATGCAGAGTAAGGTTATCTTAACCACTACAGGTTTATTGATCTTATTGCCTACTTTGTATTTCTTCTTTGTGGAATTTGCTCGTCCGGTATGGGCAGATATGACTTTCTCTGAAAGATTACTGGCTTCTTTGTTCCAGACAATTACACCTAGAACTGCTGGTTTCAATACAGTTGATTTGACTTTGATCAGTGAAGCCGGCATTCTGATCATGGTTATCTTGATGTTGATTGGGGGTTCACCAGGATCTACAGCCGGAGGTATGAAAACAACAACGGTAGCTGTATTGTTTGCTTCTGCATTTGCGGTTTTCCACAAGCGTGAAGATGCACATTACTTTGGCAGACGAATTCCTTCCGATGTTATCCGCAATGCTGCTGTTGTGTTAATGATGTATTTGGTATTATTCCTAACAAGTACACTTATTATAAGTACGATTGAGGAATTGCCAATTTTGACAACAATGTATGAAACGGCTTCTGCAATAGGTACAGTTGGATTGACATTAGGAATTACACCAGAATTAGGAAATATTTCACATATTATTTTAATTTCGCTTATGTTCTTTGGACGTGTTGGCGGGTTAACATTGATTTTTGCAGCATTGCCGGATAAACACAAATGTAATTCAAAATTGCCGCAAGAAAAAATTGCTGTAGCATAAAGGAGATAAAAATGAAAACGATATTATTAATTGGACTCGGACGTTTTGGCCGTCATGTTGCCATGAAATTAAATGAATTGAATCACCAAGTCATGGCAGTCGATAAAGTAGAAGAAAGAGTAGATGCCATATTGCCTTATGTCACAAGTGCTCAGATTGGCGATAGTACCAGTGATGCATTTATCAAATCATTAGGTGTACGTAACTTTGATGTATGTATTGTAGCAATCGGTGACTCATTCCAAAGCTCATTGGAAACAACTTCATTATTAAAGGAAATGGGTGCCAAAAAAGTAGTTGCACGTGCAACTCGTGATGTACATGCGAAATTCTTGCTTCGCAATGGGGCAGATGAGGTCGTATATCCAGAAAAGCAAATTGCTAACTGGACTGCAATAAGATATAGTTCTGATCATATTTTTGATTATATTGAATTAAGTCATGATTTTGCCATCGTTGAAATTCCTGTTCCAAAAACATGGAATGGAAAAACTATCGGTCAGATCGATATTCGTAAGAAATACAATATTAATATTATGGCTGTAAAAGCACATGGTGAATTGAATTTATCAATTGCACCGGAAACATCGCTCAGCGAAGATGAAACGATGCTGGTGTTAGGAAATATTCATGATATTCAAAAATGTTTCCACATTTAAACAAGATATATAAATCATGAAATAAGTTTCGTTCATGAACTTGTCTGTTTATCATAGACAATCATTATTTTTGAATTATAATGTTCATGGAGGTGCTTTATGGAAAAACAGGTACTTGATAGGAATAAGTCAAAAAATATCTTAAAAGGACAGCTCAAGATATTTTTTGGCTATACCTCAGGTGTCGGCAAAACCTATGCCATGCTTAAAGCAGCACATAAAGCAAAAGATAGAGGAATTGATGTAGTTGTCGGTGTTGTGAATACCCATGAGGATCCATTGCTGTTATCTTTGCTGGAGGGACTAGAGTGTCTTTCATGCAATGATCAAAAAAATAGTCATGAGTTTGATTTGGATCAAGCAATTAAGCGCAAACCGAAATTATTGCTGATTGATGATCTGGCACATATCAATGCGAAGGGATGCCGTCATAACAAACGATATCAGGATGTCAAAGAATTGCTGAATACAGGAATTGATGTATATACAACAGTTGATGTCAGCAATATTGAAAGTTTGAATGATATGGTATTTACAATTACACATCAAAAGATGGAAGAACGTATTCCTGACTCTGTTTTTGACAATGCCCAGCAAGTGGAACTTGTCGACATAGATCCCCAAGAACTGATTGAGCGATTCAGCAACACTTCCATTGCGTCAATGGAAGTTTTCACGTTGGAAAAGCTAACTGCTCTGCGTGAATTAGCTTTGCGCAGATGCGCTGACCGCATGACACTGTTAAGCGAAAATGTTCGTATGAATTACAAATTGGGCTATTATACCGATGAACATATTTTAGTATGTTTATCGAGTGCACCAAGCAACGCCAAGATTATTCGAACAGCAGCCCGCATGGCTTATGCATTTAAGGGAGCTTTCAGTGCATTGTATGTCGAGACACCTGAATATGCCCAGATGAGTGAAGAAGATAAAGATCGTCTGCGCAGCAATATTCATTTAGCTCAGCAATTGGGTGCAGAAATTGAATGGGTCTATGGTGAAGATGTTTCTTATCAAATTGCAGAATTTGCTAGACTATTTCGAGTAACTACATTGGTGATCGGCAGAAGCCAGGCTGCAAATAAAAAAATGTTCAGCAAATCATCACTGACAGAAAAATTGCTGATATATGCACCGAATTTAGATACGCATATTATTCCGGACAATGTACAGCCTGCCTTTCATCCGCGGCTGAAAAAAACAGCCTTTGAGTTATCTCTAAGAGATTTATTGATATGTGCGATCATTTTGCTGTTGGCAACATTGCTGAGCGTTATATTTTCACGATTAGGATTTACAGAAACCAATATCTTTACGGTCTATATTTTAGCCGTATTGATCATATCCCTGATTACTGTTCACTTGTCCTATGCTTTGATGGCTTCTATTGTCAGCGTACTTATTTTCAATTACTTCTTTGCTGTACCGACATTTTCTTTTGCAGCATATAATCAAGGATATCCCATTTCATTTATCGCAATGTTTATTTTCGCTTTGATTACAGGAAGCTCTTCCCGCCGTTTAAAAGATAGGACTAAATATGCGATTGAATCAGCTTATCGAACAAAAGCTTTGTTTGATACAAGTCAGCTTCTTCAGCATGCAAAAAACAGTGATGAAATATTGCAGGCAACAGCCAGTCAGCTGATTAAACTATTAGATCGAGATGTGTTTATTTATCTTAATAATAATGATGAATTAAGTGAGCCGCACATATATAAAAAGAATGAAGAAAGTCCGAATTTTGAAGAATTATGTACTTCTGAAAAAAATATTGCTGAATGGGTATTAAAAAATAATAAGCTTGCCGGTGCAGCAACTGAAACATTTTCTGAAGCAAAATGTCTTTATTTAGCTATTCGAACCATCAACCATGTATATGGTGTCATCGGAATTGTTATTCAAAATGAACCGCTGGAGGCTTTAGAGAATAGTATCTTGCTTTCTATTTTGACTGAATGTGCTTTGACTTTGGAAAATCAGAAAAATGCCCGTGAAAAAGAAGAAGCAGCAATTCTGGCCAAAAATGAACAATTAAGAGCGAACTTGCTGCGTGCAATCTCCCATGATCTGCGTACTCCATTAACATCAATATCCGGCAATGCCAGCAATCTATTATCCAATGGGGAAGAATTTGATGAAGATATGAAACATCATATTTATACGGATATTTATGAAGATGCAATGTGGCTGATCAATTTAGTGGAAAACTTGTTATCTGTAAGCCGTATTGAGGAAGGACATATGAATCTGCATATGCAGGCGGAATTGATGGAGGAAGTAGTGGGAGAAGCGTTACGTCATGTTTCAAAAAGCAATCACCCTATTACCACTTCTTTCAGTGATGAGTTTATATTAGCAAAAATTGATGCCAAATTGATTGTTCAGGTCATTATTAATATTGTAGACAATGCGATCAAATATACACCGGAAGGAACAAGCATTGAAATCAAATGTGAGAAAGCAGGAAAAAAGGTACTTGTCAGTATTGCTGATACAGGACAGGGAATTCCTGATGAAATCAAACCGCGGATCTTTGATATGTTTTACAGCGGCGCCAATAAAGTGGCAGACAGCCGCAGAAGCATGGGGCTAGGTTTATCCTTATGTAAGCTGATCATTAATCTGCATGGAGAAGAAATACAGGTGACAGATAATCAGCCTCATGGATCGATATTTTCATTTACATTGCCAGCAGAGGAGGTAGTGCTGTATGAATAAGTATTTGATATTAGTGGTAGAAGATGATGTACCTATTCGAAATCTGATTACGACAACTTTAAAGACACATGATTATCGATATCTGATTGCACCGAATGGAGAGAGTGCTATCTTAGAAGCCAGCAGTCATAATCCGGATATTATTTTGCTGGATCTGGGATTGCCGGATGTGGACGGCGTAGAAGTTATCAAAAAAATACGTACTTGGTCCAATGTTCCTATCATTGTCATTTCTGCCAGAAGTGAAGATACAGATAAAATTGAGGCTTTGGATGCAGGAGCAGATGATTATCTGACAAAGCCTTTTTCGGTGGAAGAATTGCTTGCCCGTCTGCGTGTTACACAGCGCAGATTATCCATGATGATGCCGGAAATGCAGAATGAAAGTGTATTCCAAAATGGTCAATTGAAGGTAGATTATGCAGCCGGATGTGCTTATATGAATGGTGAAGAACTGCATCTGACACCGATTGAGTATAAATTGTTGTGTCTTTTATGTCAAAATGCCGGAAAAGTATTGACACACACATTTATCACTCAAAAAATATGGGGAAGCAGCTGGGAAAATGAAATTGCTTCTCTGCGTGTCTTTATGGCAACCTTAAGAAAAAAACTGGAAAAGGGCGGAGGAGTGCAGTACATTCAGACACATATCGGTGTTGGTTATCGCATGATGAAAATTGAAGAGTGAGACAAGAAGACAAATTTAAGAAAATTATGAGTTTTTTTCAATTTATTTGAGGAAAACTCTTTTTTTATGCTTATAAGAAGGTTGAGGTGAAAGGATGAATGAATTAACTATTTTAAAAAGAAGGTGTGAAAATGAATGTTTCCAGTTTTTGAGTGAAAATTTAAAAGATTCATCACCGCAAAATCTTATTGATTTTGTAAAGCGGGATGAAATCATTCAATCAATCATTGAAGAAATGATTCAATATGTTATCAGTGAAATGCCGCTGCGTATGATTTTATATAAGACAATGAGCGCTTATCCGAGAAGGTGGAATGAACATGCTTAAATTAGAACATGTTACGAAGTACTATGGGGAACAAGTCGGAATTGAAGATCTTTCCTTCAGTGTTCATGATGGCCGAATACTTTGTCTTTTAGGAACGAATGGCTCCGGTAAGAGCACAACCTTTCGTCTGCTTTTGGGGCTGCTGCAATGTGATCAAGGGACAATCAGTTACCATGGGGAAAAACTGAATTTTCAGGACAAATGTCTGTTTGGCTATTTGCCTGAAGAAAAAAGTATCCTTCGTGATCTGAAAGTAAAAGATGCAGTGACTTATTTGGCTCAATTAAAAAAAGTCGAGAAAATACAAATTGAGAAAAATATGACTTATTGGCTCGATTATCTGAACATTGAGAAATATCGCAATCGTAAGGTACAGGCATTATCCAAAGGCAATGTACAATTAGTTCAATTAGTCTGTGCGTTGATCCATGAGCCGAAGATCTTGATTTTCGATGAACCATTAAATGGATTGGATCTGGAAAATGTTGCTTTATTCAAACGATTATGCTGGAAATTGAAAAAAGAAGGCAAAATTCTTCTCATTTCTTCACATCAATACAATAATATTGAAGATTTATGTGATGATGTAGTTGTATTGCACAAAGGAAAGTGTATATTGAAAGGAAGTTTAAGACAGCTGAAAAAGGCTAACAAACAGCGATATATTACATTGTTTGATGAAAATGGGGATTATGAAGATGAAAGAGGTGTTCTGGAAATTACCCAAAATAATCATTCATTGATTTTAAAGATGGAAGATGAAAAAAGTGCCAAAGCATTATTAAGGAAATATATGAGACAAGAGAACATCAGCTATAAGATTGAAATGATTTCTCTTCAGCAGCTGATCAGGGAGGCATTAGATGCAAGTACTCATCGCATTCTCACTTAAGCGCCGTTTCTTGAATGCTTCTACATTGCTTTTGAATGTATTGCTGGCACTTATTATTACGGCTGCATTTTTTGCGGATGAAATTGTCAATTTTATCAATCCTTCTTTATTTGATGAGCAAAAGGTTTATCTGCAAGTGGATGAGGTGGTAAGCGAAGCATTGATGCAGATGGAAATGGAAGGCATTGTATTTGAAACAACAGATAAATCTGCAGCGGAAATTATTGAGGAAGATGCCAAAGCTTATGTTTTGACTCATGAAGAAAATTATCAGTTGATTACAAAGTATCCTATTGATGAAACTACACAGCTGTTATTCAATGAAATTCTGACAAGTGTTCACCAAAATCTGGCATTGAGCGAAGTGCTGCAGGAAGAGGCGTTAGCTTATTCTCAAATACAGATTCAAGTAGAGAATGAAGCCATGCAGAAAGATGTGGATGTAGACCCAAATAAACAAAATCTGATTTTTATGATCATAACATCTATTTACTTTACGATGCTTTCCTTTTCTACCAGCGTTGCCAATGAAGTCGTTTATGAAAAAAGCACTCGCCAATTGGAATTGATCTTGACCTCTGTCAGCGCCAAAACGCATTTCTTATCAAAGATGCTGATTGGCTGGTTAAGTATTCTTCTGCAATTAGGCTGTACAATATTTTTTGTTATTTTAGCATTTCTTTTGCGCAATAGTTATGATCAAGGCATAGGACTGATTGAACTGATCAATCAATTACAGCTGATTCATTTAGAAGAGAAAACATTCGGTGCCTTACTAGGTTCAATACATGTGGAAGGGGCATTTATTTTCCAATGTATTTTTATCTTTATTTTTTTGATGCTGGGCATTATTTTTGTTCAGATGTTATTAAGTATTATCGCTAGTTTTGTGAACTCAGTTGAACAGGCAGGTTCCATTCAGAGTCCATTTTATCTGATTTTGCTTGCAATCTATTACTTTGCATTATCAATCAATACACCCTATCAATTGAGTGAGGGAATTGGGTTTTATTGTTCTTTTTTGCCGGTCTTGAATATGCTTTTGATGCCTTCACGTCTATTAGTACAAAATGTACCAATCATTGAACTTCTTTTATCCGCATCTATTTCAATTTTTGCGATGATTATTTTGTTTGAAAAGGGATCATCGATTTATCAAAAAGGAGTATTGGATTATACGGGGAAAGGTCTGATGAAAATCATGCAATCTATGAAAGGGGAGAAAACATGAAATATTTAAAATTAGTATTAGATGGAATCAGTATATTAAATTTATCTTTATTGAGTATTCTGGCACTGACATGCTATCCGATGAATTTGTATGCAATTGGTTCAATGTTTTTGGCTTATATCTTAGTTTTAGCATTTGCTTACATACACAAAGAAAGGAAACAAAGATATTTTCCTTCATTGCTGCGATGTGAGATGCTGCTGATCATGCTTTATGTTACCTGGACACAAGTAACACAAAACTACCAGCCATTGACAATGCTTTTATTATCATTGATGTTTGGCAGTACATTGCTGATGGATCAAGTATCCAATTAGAGAAGACAATCTAGCATTACAAGCAATCATTCTGAACTGTAAAATGCCAAGAACAACAGATAAATCAGGAAGGGGCTGTGTAACCTTAATTACTAATCAGAGGTTTTTACACAGCCCCTGCCCCTTCATTTAAATAAGAAAACGCGGTTCAAAAGAACATCATTTCTAACTGAATATAAATTAAGCAGAGTTATTTACCTATCAATTTGTACATCAATATTTTGAAGATGCTGAATCAAGAGCTTCTTTTTTTCATTAGGGAATGATTGGAGATACTTTTGAAGCGGATATTCAAATGAATATCCTTCTCCATCAAGTTCTTCAAGATTTGAAATAGAAGCAAAAACATTCATATGGGGATAAGCAGCATTTAAAAAAATGATGAATGAACTTAAATCAAGAGATTGAAAGTAATCAATGAATTCATCCTGCATAAAAATATTATTTTCTAATAAATCAATCACATCGTATACATGAATGGGAATGGTGTTCAGATAAGCGATTTTGTCAGAACATGAATTCATGTCATATAGATTTGACAAATGTTTCTGAAATTCTTGTTCTGAACATCGTTCAGATGAAATGATATATTTTGGTTTTTCTTTTTTTTCTGTAAGAAATAAATCAAATTTGGGTTCATTAAGAAAATGACTTATTGCTTCTAATATAAATTTATTTATTTTCTTTAAATATTGAATAGTTCCTTTATCCAATTGATCTGATAATGTCATCATTACTGTGTTCATACAGGCATCTAAATCTTCAGAGAATTTGTGCTTTAATTGAATAAGGTCGTTTTCCTGCAAGATAAAGGAATCTGAATTTAATATGATCTTGGCAATTACCTGCAGATACAGAATTTCAAACAAATTGAAGGATAAAATTTCCGGAGAAATATTTTTTTGCAATTCATAAGAATGAAGTAATTCAGGAATATCGGCTTTAAAATATAAGCAGAATTTGTATTCGCAATAAAATCGCTGAAGATAGGAAAATACAAATTCACTGTTTTTCGGCCGAAGTTTCCCGTTCAGCCCAAAATTGCCATCAATCAGCGGATAATCAAATTCTTCATTTGCATTTGATAAATAAAAGATGCCTAAATAGCCTTTGACATGTTTGATATAATTCGGAACGCTTAACTTGCAATTTGTTGAATCGAACATAAATAGTGTCGAATTAAGAGTTAAAGTATAGTTGAAAGAGAGGAC
>CALUVS010000031.1 GCA_944324265.1 uncultured Traorella sp. | reverse complement strand
AATTGACGTTTCTTGTTTAGTTTTCAAAGATCGAGCGCATCTCGTTTCCCGAGTGCCTGTATATAATACCACTCTTCTTATCTCTCGTCAACAGAATTTTTTGATTTTTTTATATTTTTTCTTTTCTTACATTTTACATTCTTTTAATAACCCTATATTCAACACTTTTTTTCTGACATTCATATTTCATTTATGGAAAATTTGATACACACTTTATACAAAAATACCGAATAAAAAGGCTTCAGTTTTGAATATCTACCGAAACCTTTTATTTTATGCAGCAATTCTTTTATGAAATAATTTTCGCATTGTTTCCTTGAATTTATTTTTCTTTTTGACACTTCTCTGAGATTCTGCCAGTTTTGCATTTTCCATAAATACATTTTGGGCACTGATCGGTGCTGAATGCTGATCAATAATATGATATTCTTTGTCATTTCCCAGCATTCTGGCTTTAATTTGATCCGAAAGCAAAACATCAACAATTCCCCATACTTTTTCTCGTACCCGTTTATCTAAGATCGGACATGCGACTTCAACACGATTGTTTGTATTCCTTGTCATCATATCCGCACTTGAAAGATACATCTTAGCGTCTTCCCCTTTGCCGAAAATATATATTCGGGAATGTTCCAGATACCTGCCGACAATACTTCGTATCGTAATATTGTCCGTTTTGTTCGGAATCTGCGGAATCAGACAAGTGATGCCGCGGACAACAAGCTCTACTTTCACTTGCGCCTGACTTGCTTCAATCAATTTATCAATGATCTCAAGATCAGACAGAGAATTGATTTTCATAAAGATATAGCCTTCACCATTCTTTTTGGCAATTGCTATCTGTTCATCGATCATCGACAAAATCGGCTGTTTCAAATGATAAGGCGCAACTAATAGATGATGATACTCCCCATCTAAATTTCCTTGTGTCATATTTGAAAAGAAAGCAACAGTATCCTGTGTCAATTGACTGTTAGCACTCATCAGACAAAGATCGGTATACATTTTTGCCGTTTTTTCATTGTAATTGCCAGTACCGACCTGCACGATATGAGATATTTTCGAAGCATTCTGATAAGTAATCAGACATATTTTTGAATGCACTTTATAGTCATCAAATCCATAAAAGACATTGCAGCCGGCTTCCTCCAGTATTTCTGCCCAGTCAATGTTATTTTGTTCATCAAAACGGGCCTTCAGCTCAATCAATACTGTAACATCTTTTCCATTTTCAGCTGCTAAAATTAAATTTTCAACAATCTTTGAAGGATTAGACAGACGATATAAGGTGATTTTGATGGAAATCACTCGTTTATCTTCTGCACTGTCTTTCAGCAGTTTCAGAAAAGGTGTCATGGATTCATAGGGATAATGCAGAAGCATATCTCTGTAAGCAATTTGATCAATCATATTTTCTTCCGAATCATATTCTTTGATCAAAGCAGGTGAATAAGGAGAATAAAACAAATAAGGCAATGCTTTCTCAACCTTTTTTGCAACCGCAAAGACAAAGCCCATATCCAATGGACAATGACTGATAAATACTTGCTTTTCTGTTAACTTTAAATGAGCCAGCAATTCTTTCTTTATCTCCAAAGGCAAAAACTGATATGCCTCCAGACGGACGGGTGCCAGCCGAGCTCTTTTTTTCAGTACTTTTTTCATATGAATGCGATAATCATCCATCTCATCCAAAATATCATCACTGACATCAATATCTGCATTTCGTGTCACACGTATGATTGCCTTTTCTTTGATTTCATATGTTTGAAATATCTCATCAACTTTGGCATAGATCAGCTGTTCCATCGGAATAGAAACATTCTTCTCTATTGACACAATATTTCTGATTTCCGGACAAGGGACAATTCCAAGCATCTGATGATTTTTATGTCTCAATGTAACAACAATGTAGTGCCTTTTGTTGACAAGATGAGGAAATGGATGATGAACATCTACAATCTGCGCGCTTAGAATCGGCAAGATATTGGTCTGAAAATACTTACTGGCAATTTTCTTTTCTTCCTTGCTTAAGCTTTCGTAATCATTGATACGAATTCCATGTTTTTCCAGTGCCATCATGACCGCTTGATAAACAACATCTCTTTTTGAATACAAGCGCTTGGTTTCTTTGTAAATTGCATCCAGCTGCTGCAGATCAGTCATACCTGTCTTTGTATCAAAATGCTTGCTTTTCATGAAAACAAGATCGCGCAGGCTGCCTACACGAATCATATAAAATTCATCCAGATTGCTTGTAAAAATGGAAACAAATTTCAATTTCTCATATAAAGGGACTTCTTCAAACATCGCTTCTTCCAGAACACGTTCGTTGAATTTCAGCCAAGAGAGTTCACGATTCTGAGTCAAAGAATAATCTCTTCCATTACTCATAGAAATGACCTTCTTTTATTTTTTCACTTAAATAGCCCTCTCGTACGCCATATTCACTGACATAAAGATTCTGACAGCCGTATCGCTGCATCACGGTTTTTAATATGATCAAGCCCGGAATCAGCGTATGAATACGCTCCGGTACAGTTTTTAAGATCATCCGGTATGCTTTTCCTTCCTGCTTTTCAAATTTTTTGTACAGATTCTTGATATCTTTATAGCTCAGAAGAACATTATTTTCTAAATGATTTTCTCTGCGATACAATTTGTTGCAAGCTCGAATCGTTCCGCCTACACCAATCACTTCATCACAGTTCTGAGTTTCGATAAATGAACAGAATTCCAAAAGCTTTTCCACATGTTTTTTCATCTTGCTGTACTGTTTTTCTGTCGGCAAAATATGATCACAATAGGCATTGTATAAACTTAACGATCCGATTGGAAGACTGATTGCTTCCAATATTTCACCCTCCTTGAAACAAACAAGCTCTGTACTTCCGCCGCCAATATCAATTAAAAGCCCCTGCGGAAACTGATGAATTAATGTGGCGCCGTCAAAATCAAGCAATGCTTCCTTTTCACCGCTGATTGCATCCACATCAAAGCCAGTCACTTCCTTGATTTTCTCAAGGCATTGATCTGTATTGTCAATATTGCGAAATGGTGCTGTAGCTAACACATATGTTTTTTCAATATGAAAATGTTCAATAATTTCTTTGAAACGCATCAATACAGCACAAGCTCTGGCAATGCCTTCCTCGCTCATGCTGCCATTTTGAATATACCCGGCAAGACCTGTCATCTCTTTTTTGCTGAGCAAAGGTTCAAAGTTTTTATCCTTTACTTCATAAATAGAAAGACGTACTGTATTCGATCCGATATCTATGATTGCTGCATTCATATATTCCCTCCGTCCATTTGGTACTGTATTATAATCAATCTTTTCAAAAAATAAACATAGGAAAAGTAAAATATATGTAAATTATGCAGTAAAAAAGGAAGATTATTCATCTTCCTGTTGTTTCAGCATGTCTTCGATGGCACGCCATACACTGTCAATCCCTTGTCTTTTCTCGCTTGAGAAAGGAATCAATGGTTCTTCATCGCTCAATTCAAGAGTCAAGCGAATTCTTTCAAGATTTTTTTTGATGTCGTTGCGCTTCAGTTTGTCAATCTTTGTCGCTACGACGGCAATTTTCATCTTATGATAACGGGCATATTCAATCATTGTCAGATCATCTTCTGTTGGCTTATGCCGGGAATCCACAATGATAAGCAATCCTTTTTTCTGGCTTCTTCCGCCAAAATAATCTTCCATCATTTCGCCGAATTTGATCAGCATTTCTTTGCTGGCATTGGCATAGCCATACCCCGGTACATCCACCAGCATAAACACATCATCAATATTAAAGAAATTCAATAAACGTGTCTTCCCCGGTGTATTTCCGACATAAGCTAGATTCTTTCGGCGGGTAATCGTATTGATCAGTGAGGATTTTCCAACATTGCTTCTGCCGGCCATGACAATTTCCGGCAGATTACTTTCCGGCCAGCTTTCTTTGCTTGGAGCACTGATGACTAGAAAAGGATTTTTTACTTCCATTATTTCACCAATGCCTGTTCCAGAATTTGTGAAACATGTTCCACAGGTATGATCTTCATACTTTGTCTGACAGCTTCCGGAATATCGTCAATATCTTTCACATTGCCCTTCGGAATGAAAATTGTATGAATGCCGCAGCGATGAGCTGCTAAGCTTTTCTCTTTTAATCCGCCGATCGGCAAAACATTGCCGCGAAGCGTCACTTCTCCTGTCATTGCAATATCTGAACGTACAGCTCTTTGAGACAGGCAGGAAACAAGTGCAGTCGTTAAAGTTACACCGGCACTTGGTCCATCCTTTGGTACAGCTCCTTCCGGAACATGAATATGAACATCTTGATTTTCAAAGATTTTTGGATCGATATGATATTCTTTTGCATTAGCACGCACATAATCATAGGCAATAGAGGCAGATTCTTTCATGACATCCCCGAGTTTTCCAGTCAAAACTAAATGACCTTTGCCATCAAAGTGAGTCACTTCAATCTGCAGTACATCGCCGCCGAATGCCGTGTAAGCCAAACCGGTCACAGTTCCGATCTGATCTTTCATTTCGCGTTTTCCGTATTCATAAATTTCATGGCCCAGCCATTCATTTACTAATTTCTTCGTTACCTTGACAGATTTCTTTCCGTCTTTTAAAACAGCTAATACTGATTTTCTGGCCAAAGTGGAAATCACACGCTCCAATTGACGTACACCGGCTTCACGAGTGTAATACTGAATCAAATAAAGCAGAATGTCATCGCCAATCTTGCATTGACTTGGTTTTAAACCATTCATTTCCAATTGTTTAGGCACTAAGTGCTTCTTAGCAATTTCAACCTTTTCCAGTTCTGTATAGCTGGATAATTGAATAATTTCCAAACGATCTCGCAATGCAGCCGGAATATCTTCCAGATAGTTTGCTGTTGCGATAAATAAAACATTGCTTAAATCATACGGCTCTTCAATGTAATTGTCAGAGAACAAGTGATTCTGTTCAGGGTCAAGCACTTCCAGCATAGCACTTTCTGGATCTCCTTTGTAATCAGAGCCCATCTTATCAATTTCATCAATCAAAAACAGCGGATTGATCGTACCTGCTTTTTTCATGCCCTGAATAATTCTTCCGGGCATAGATCCTAAATACGTACGGCGATGACCGCGGATCTCCGCTTCATCCTTCACGCCGCCGACAGACATTTTGACAAATTGACGTCCTAAAGCACGAGCCACTGATTTTGCTAATGATGTCTTACCGACACCTGGAGGACCAACCAAGCACAAAATAGGTGCTTTTAAAGAATGTGTCATCTGTTTGACAGCTAAATATTCCAGAATTCTTTCTTTCACTTTTTCTAAGCCGAAATGATCCTCATTCAAAATTGCTTCTGCCTTAGCCAAATCTTCGTTGTCTTCAGACATCTGCCACCAAGGCAGCTTCATCAGCCAATCAATATAGCTTTTGATTACGCCGCTTTCACCGCTGGAAGCAGGCAGCATTTCATAACGAGATAACTCTTCCAGAACTTTTTCTTTGATATAATCCGGATATGGATTATTCTGCAAGGTTTCACGGATAGAATCCGCATCATCACTTTGTTCCGGAATGTCTCCCAATTCTTCTTTAATAGCACGAAGTCTTTCGCGCAGGAAGTATTCTTTCTGGCTTTCTTCGACACGAGTTCTGACCTTCTGGTTGATTTCATTGTCAATGATTGCCAGCTGTTTTTCTTTTTCAATGGATTCAAGCACCATCGTCAGACGGCAGTTGATATTCAGTTCTTCCAATATTTCCTGTCTGCGAGCATTCGAAAATGGGAAAATCTGTGCAATGTGATCCGCCAAACGAGGGGCAGAAACACCTCTGGCAAAATCCATAGCTACTTCCGGACGAATCAGTGAAGCAAGATTTTCATATGTTTCCATTTCTTTGGAAATCTTGCGCACAAGAACTAATTCTTCATCTGCATTGCCTGCAACATCCTTTAAGACTTCTACATCCGCAAACATTCCGGTTGACAAGACATTCAGATTCACAATCTTGGCACGCGCAATTCCTTTAAAAACAACTCTTGAAAAACCATCTTTTTTGTGATTTGCAACAATTTTACAGATAGTACCTACCTGATAAAGATCCTGCATTGTAGGCATATCCACCATTGGTTCACGCTGTGACACAACCAAAACTTCATCATTAAAACTTTCGCTGGCACGGCGAATCGCATTCAGTGAAATTGTACGTCCCACTTCAATTGATACTTCTTCATATGGAAATACGACAATATCACGGGTACATACAAGCGGGAACTGATAATTTCTTACTTCTTCCACACTTTTCAACTCCTCTCATTTACATAAAAAGACGCGCTGCGTCTTTTTAATTACTTCAAATACAAACTAAGCTTTTGCCAAATCAATCGCTTTTCTTAGACGCAAGTCATAAACGACGTTATCAGCATTCACCAATTCTTTAACTTTTGCAGCATCCATGTGATATGCATCAGCAATTCTTTGGTATTCTGCATTGATTTCATCTTCTGATACTTCGAAGTTTTCTTTATCAGCAATTGCTTCCAATACTAAACGTACTTTTACTTTGCTTTCTGCATCGACTCTCATCTGAGCACGGATTGCATCATCATCTTGTCCAGTCAATGTACAGAACTGTTCATAGCTTAATCCCTGCTGAGCAATACGGTTCTTGAAGTCTTCCACAAGTCCATCTGTTTCATGTTCTACCATCACATTAGGTACATCAACAGGTGTATTTTCTACTAGTTTGTCCAATACATCATTGGTATATTTTTCATCGGCTTGTCTTTCTTTGAATTTCTTCATATCTTCTTTGACAAACGCTTCAAATTCCGCAACTGTATTCACATTTTCAATGTGTGCCATTGCAATCAATTCATCATTGATTTCAGGCAGCACTTTTGATTTGATTTCATGAACAGTTACCTTGAAAGTCACTGGCTGACCTGCTAAAGTTGCTTCCTGATAGTTTTCTGGGAAAGTAACTTCAATATCTTTTGTTTCTTCCGCTTTCATTCCGATCAGCTGTTCTTCAAATCCTGGAATGAATGTTCCTGAACCAATTTCCAAAGGATAGTTTTCTCCTTTACCGCCATCAAAGGCAATACCATCTTTAAATCCTTCAAAATCAATAACAGCTGTATCACCGTTTTCTACTGAACCATCTTCTTTGACTTCTAATTCAGCGAAACGATTCTGCAATGATTTCAATTGTTCTTCGATTTCTTTTTTCGTTACACGAACACCATCTTTTTTGATGCCTAAATTTGTATATTCACCTAAAGTAACTTCTGGTTTTACTGCAATTGTAAAAGCCAATACTACTGCATCATTATCAATAGATGTGATATCCAAAGAAGGACGATCGATCATCCATAATTTGTGTTCTTCAACACCTTCCATCAATGCAGCACTGGCTACATGATCGACAGCTTCCATCAATACTTCCTGTTCACTGATGTATTTCTTAGCCATAGCTGCAGGAACTTTTCCTGCACGGAATCCTGGAATAGATAATTTTCCAGCAATTTTATTGAATGCTTTTTTCTGAGCATCTGCCCATTTTTCACCATCAACTGTAACACTCAGCAGTCCAGTTGAATTTTCCTTTAATTCCCAAGTTGACATTGTAATTCCTCCTATTTTAACTTTACTTATATATTGTTGCTATATAATAATAATTCATATGTACCACTTTGTGCAACATTTTTTTCACAAAGTAGCGCTTTCATTTCATCTTCATTGCCCAAAAGTGAGGAAACATAGCGCAATAGGCTCACTGCCAGCGCCTGTGCTTCATCTTCCTCAATGCTCAGCGGCAAGCGCAGATAAGCTTCCTTGATCAGACACTCCTCACACATCTTCAATAAGCTTGGATTGTCATTTTCCAGCCAATCATGCAGATATTCATCCGCTTTTGCTGCTCCCTGACTGCGGCTGGGCAATTCAAGTTCTGCCGGAACAAATTCAATCGACATCCCGTTCATTGTGATATCAAAAGCATCGCTGACCTGCTGCAGAGCTAAGATTTCCATTAAAGCAATTCTTACCAAAACAGAAGGATCAGAATCAAAGACATGCTGGATTTCTTCTAAATAAAGCCGCACATTTTGATTCTCAAGCTGACGCAAAGCAATCAGCTGCTGATTTTCATTGCCGCACAAATATTCTCGGATTTTCTCATCACTTAAAATATGAATAGCTGAATCAGGAGTAGTATCAAGCAGATAAGCCCGAAGCTTTTCTTCGACCTCTGCAGGAACATAAGGCATATTTAATTCCTGCTGAATCAGAAAACGTGCTTCATCCAATAAATTTTCATCGATCAGTTTCTGAATCTTATTTAAGCACTCTTCATAATATCCACTCATAGTTTCTCCTTCAATTCCTCCATAATATACCACAATTCTTTTTTTTAAAGCAACATTTGTGCTCAAAACACAAAATATCACATAAATAAACTCTATCCATGGGATAGAGCCTTAGTCAAAGGGTTCAAAATAAAATTGTACGTTAACATCATCTTCAATGATCACAATAGCATAAGATGGACTGCGTCCGTCACGCGAATAACGCAGACTTCCCGGATTCACCAAACGAATGCCGTCCAATGTTTCATCTTTCGCTACATGCGTATGTCCATAGAAAACAATATCGCAATGATTCTCAATGGCTGTATCTCTCAGCCATTGACTTCTTTTGTAATAAAACATGCATTGATGAGAATGCAGAACTAAGATACGATGTCCATGCACCGTAAAAATACGCTGGCTTGGATAGTCATAATAAATATCATTGTTGCCTGCTACCGTTTCTAAAGCAGGGAAAACATATTCATCACATTCAATATCACCGCAGTGAATGAATAAATCTGCATCATTATGTTTTTCTAACAGATGATCCACCATGGCATTGCGCCCGTGAGAATCACTCATAAGAAGTATTTTCATTTCATCACCGCTACCATAATATCACAAACATTCCTTAAATTAAAGCGATATTTGATTCATCTGCAGGCTGGATGCTGAAATGTTTTTTTCATGAGCTCCGCTGAAATTCACAATTTCATCATTGACCAAGATCTGAAAATCATCATAGCCAAATGTTTCATGAATGGACAGCAGCAGCGGTTTGATCAGATCATCCTTGACCACTCTTTCTTCACTTAATATTTCTTCATTCATCGTCAAAAGCATTGTATTATCAACAATCTGCACATCCATGATTACGATTTCTTCCGTATGATCACTGTTTTGAGCCATCAGTGAAGCCATCTGATTCAAGGTTGCTTTCAGATCAGCCATTTCTTCCACCCGAAAGGTCTGAATATAAGTGCTGTCCTCTTTGGTAATATAAAGATTCAAAGGAATCGTTTCATGCAGATAAGCATTTTCCAATGTCAGATTATTAATGCCGAAACGGCGATTCATCGCTTCCTGCAGCGGTGTACCATAGGTCAAATGCGTTTTCTTCTCCCCTTCAATCAAAAAAGAAACATGATGAATTTCTTCAAACTGCGTGACACTCCATATCATTGCTTCCAGCATGCGCACTTCTTTTTCTTTGGGATAATCTAATATCGCTTGATTAAAATCTAAAACGGCATGACCTTCATTGATTTCAATATGGAGCAGCTCGCTTTGTTCCGGCAATATTGCCTCATATTCAAAATAAGGCAGTTCCAATGCCATCATCTGCATCATCTGACGAATCATTGTTGCCGTATCACTTTCCTCAATACCATAGCGGATCGGCACCAGCATCCCTTGTGCATTCAGACGAAAAATATTCACTTCACTGTCAAAATCACTGCCTGTTTCCAAAAATACAGGAGTTGACTCTTCTTTGCTGACATAATAAACGCCAATGCACAAAAAGCAAAGGCAATAAGTCAAAAAATGTTTCAAACGCATGCTTCACATCCTCTGTTACATCATACGCATCAGCAATAAAAAAAGACTTCACTTCAGTGAAATCTCTTGAACTTGTATCGTTTCGCCAAACAAGCGCTGAATGACCTGCTGCATTGTCTGAGCATCATGGGTCGTAAATATTTCTATTTTCCCTTCACCTTCGATTTTTTCATCCTTCAATAAATCAATGACTGCTTGATTGGAATCAAAAATCGGCACCTGTTTTTGCTCATGAATATATTCACTGATCAGCGGAAAATGCGTGCATCCCAAAATACATGCATCAAATTCCTTACCTTCAATATATTCATATACTGCTTGTCTTAATTCTTTTGGATCTGCATGACCTTCAATCAGCGGTACCAGTTTCGGACAGGCAATTTCTTCTACGATAACCTCCGGCATCATTTCATGAATCGCTTTTCGATAAGCATGCTTTTCAACTGTCTTTTTCGTCGCCAATACCAATACTTTCTGTGCTCTTATCTGTCTGAGCTGAGCAACCGTAGGCGCAATGATCCCAATCAGATTCAAATCAGAATAATCATTTCG
Organism: uncultured Traorella sp.; assembly: GCA_944324265.1. Classification (GTDB taxonomy): domain Bacteria; phylum Bacillota_I; class Bacilli_A; order Erysipelotrichales; family Erysipelotrichaceae; genus Traorella. The sequence goes on along the minus strand of CALUVS010000031.1, from coordinate 13,953 downwards.
CACTTCTTCGAGCACATTGGCACATAACGTATTGCAGGCAATCACAACATCTTGAATATTTCTTCGCCGAAATTCATCAAACAAATCCACGGCATAGCCTTTCAGCTGTTCATGAGTCTTATCACCGTAAGGCACATGGCTTTGATCAGCCAAAAAAGTCATATTTAACTTCGGATAAGCTTTGTGCAGAGCAAATAATACCAGCAGTCCGCCGATTCCCGAATCACATAAACCTATTGTCTTCATTGCAGTTCCTCAATCGATAAATTGCCGGTCTGTGCCTGCAAAGCATCACTTTCTCCAATATAACGCAAGACAAATTCCTGCATGCGGCCTTCACTGGCATTGCGCAGAACAAAACCATAGCGATAAGCATTGTCTATCAGCCATTGCTGCTGTGCTGTCATTTCATCTTGACTTTCTTCCAAATCAATCTGCGCAGGAACTAATACAATGGTTGTCCCCAATTGATTTTCACTTGTTCCCGGCAATGCTTCATGCAGAATTGCTTCATCCTGGCCATATCGCAGAATTGCATTTTCATACAATTCCTCCTGCATGTCATAGCTGACATAGCCTTCCACCGCAATCATATTGCCGCATGTCTTATGATTCAGATCATGAGCAGCCTCACACATTCGGCTCAAAGCATCTGCTGCTTCTGTGCGCAATTGAATGTCTTCATTTTCATTCTGATTGACCTGCGGAACTCCGGACAAGGCCACCAGATCTTTCGGTTCAAATCGATACAATGTTTGATTTGATCCAATCACACATAACAAATCACTGGGTTCTACGATCAAAGAAGCATTGACCATATAGTCATATTCTCCCCGCCAGAAAGAAGCCAGTGTTTCATAATCATATTCCAAAAGCAATAATCCAAGTGTATCCAGATCCATGATATTGCGGAACTCATTCACGAAGCTGACAATATAGCTTAAATCTGCACTTCTGGCCTGCAAAGCGGTATTGTAATAAGCTGTATTGCGGATATTAAAATTCTCAATGCCCAAATACGGCATAAATTCATCCGGTTCCAGCTGACGATCAATCAGATAATTGATATCATCGCTGCTTAAGTTCTCCAAAATAATTTCACTGTTTGTATCATCTGCATATCTATATCGAGCTAACTCATCTACGTGCTGATTCATGATGCCGAAGCATACAATGAACAATACAATGAGTGAAGCAACAAAAAGGAATCTTTTTTTGCGCACAAAAAACCACCTCATAGGAATTATAGCACAATAAGAAAAAACCTTAAACATGAATTCACATCTAAGGTTCAATTCTATTATCGGTCAAACTTAACTGATTGTATTTCAACAGTTCCAAAATGGCTTGGGTACGGGACGAAACATTGAGTTTCAAAATGACATTGGAAATATGATTTCGAACTGTTTTATCAGAAATGCCCATTTTATAAGCAATTTCCTTTGTAGAATAATTCTGCATGAGATAACCGAATACTTCCTGTTCCCGTTTTGTGCATATTTTTTGCGTATGAGTCCTCCTTTAACCCATACTATGCGAAAATAAGGTTTTGGTTTTTAGTGTACTTGCCCAAGCAGCTCCAATAAATTTTCCGCAACATTCTCCGGAACAACTTCCTTCAGTTCTTCCAACGTTGCCTCTTTCAGGCGTTTCAATGTCTTGAACTTACGCCAGATTTCTTTTTTGCGCACTTCACCGATGCCGTCCACATCATCCAAAATGCTTTTGGTCATTGCCTTGCTTCTGAGCTTGCGATGGTATGTGATGGCAAATCGATGCACTTCATCCTGAATCGAAGTCAAAAAGTAAAATAAAGGACTTTCTTTTTCAATTTCCAATATTTCTCCTTCGCGATTCATCAGATGATGAGTTCGGTGCTTATCATCTTTTACTAATCCTACCAGTACAATATCTACACCCAAAGCATCAATAATTTCTTTGGCTGCCTCAATCTGATGCCAGCCGCCATCCACGATCAAGCAATCACTGAACGGCTTTTTTTCCATCAATAAGCGATAATAGCGGCGATACAAAACTTCTTTCATGGAATCCAGATCACTGCGATATTCATCCAATCGATACAAACGATAATCCTTTTTGCTTGGCTCACCATCTTTGTATACGACCACGCCGCTGCAGTTATGCGCTCCGGAAATATGTGAGTTATCAATCATTTCAATGGTATGGATTTCTTTGCCGAGCAATTGGTTCAGCTGCTCCATGGCCTGATTTTTCTGCGTTTCATTTTTCTGGATTGTTTCTATTTTTTCCATATAGGATTTCCGCGCATTCTCATTGACCATATCCAATAATTTTTTCTTTTCGCCTCGCAGCGGCTGATGCACCTTCACATGCAATAAATCTTCCAAGAAATCCGCATGAAATTCCGGCGGAATCAAGATTTCGCTGGGCAATGGATTCTTTTCATAATACTGCAGAATAAAAGATAAAAATGCATCCTCCACATCCTCAATCAAAGAATAGATCGATAATGCTCTTTCCAAGATCTTACCATCATGAAGGAAGAATCCTTGAATGGAGATTATGCCATGCTCTTCATAATAACCGAATACATCTCGATTTTTCTTATCCTTGAATTGTACCTGCTGATGTTCTGTCACATGACGGATCGCATCAATCAGATCCTTTTTTTCTTTAGCTTTTTCAAAGTTCAGGGCTTCGCTGGCCTCATTCATTTCATTGGTCAAGGTCATGATCAATTCACTGACATCACCTTTCATAAATTTACGGACATCTGAGCGCATCTGTTCATAAATTTTGGGATCAATTTTCTGAAAGCAAGGTCCCAAGCATTCATGAATATGATAATAAAGACATGGCTTTTTCGGCAGATGCTTGCATTTCACAAATGGATAGAGCTGATTTAATAAATTTTTAGTCTGATAAGCCGCTGCAGAATCCGGAAATGGTCCGAAATATTCTGCTTTTTTGTCCTTGGTATCACGAACAACAGTCAAGGTTGGTGCATTGGAACGAGTCATACGGATATAGGGATAACTTTTATCATCCATAAACATGATATTGAAGCGCGGACTATATTTTTTGATCAGATTGAATTCCAGCAATAAGGCCTCTTTTTCTGAAGTTGTGACAATTGTTTCAAAATCAACAATCTGAGAAACCAGCTTTGTTGTTTTATAATTGTGGCTGCCGACAAAATAAGAACGCACACGATTTTTCAGTTTGATAGCCTTGCCGACATAAATGACTTCGCCCTCTTTGTTTTTCATCATGTAGCAGCCTGGTTTTTCCGGCAATAAAGCCAATTTATTTTGAATATGTTCGCTTGTCATGCTATTTGCCCTTTGTCTTCAATGTCACAACGGTTGCCCCAGTACCGCCTTCTCCTTCACCGCCGATGCGATAGCTGGCAACATGCTTATTCTTCTTCAGATAATCCCAGATGGCACTTCTTAAAGCTCCTGTGCCGACTCCATGAATCAATCGCACCTGACTCAATCCTTTCAGAATAGCCGTATCCAAATATTTATCTACGATCACCAAAGCATCACTGGCTCTTTCACCAATGACATTGCATTCCATAGAAATAGAAGGAGAAACATTTTTCGAAATATTTGAAACATATGTCTTTTTCTTCGGCTTTTGTTTCTGCGCATGCGCACATTCACTTGGTTTCAGTTTCATGCGGATGCCGTTTGCCTGTACAATCAAGTATTTATTTTTAACCTCTTCGACATCCCCGTAATAATTATATTTCTTGATCAAAACATAATCTCCGACATGGAATGTCTCATCTGAATCCATGTTCTTTTCTTCGGTTGGTTCAATTTCATTGAGCTGTTTTTTGATATCCAAAAGCTCATGAATCTTCGCTGATTGTGTTGATTTTAATTCATCAATAATACGCTGACTTTCTTCTTTAGCATTTTCGACAATTTCAGCCGCCTGCAGATGAGCTTCTTCCATTTCTCTTTCTTTTTTCAGATCAAATTCATTTTTCTCTGAAAGCAATTGTTTTTTCAATTCCTCTAATTCTAAGCTATCTTTCTCCAGCTTAGCCTTTAAAGCAAGATTTTCTTCCACTAAACTGTCCAAGCGAGCAGCCAGCTTATCCTGGTCAGATTCGTTTTCTTCCTTCAGCTGCATTGCATGCTGGATAATCGATTCCTTCAAGCCAAAACGGCGGGCAATTTCAAAGGCATTGGATTGACCGCTCAATCCTTCAATATAACGATAAGTCGGCGCCATTTTCTTCAGATCAAATTCTACGCTGGAACAAAGTACTTCCGGCCAGCGGGCACCGATCAGTTTTAAGCGTGAATAGTGAGTAGAAGCCAATACCATGGATTTCTTCTGACGGAATTCATCCAATACGGCAATGGCCAGTGCCTCTCCTTCTTTCGGATCTGTACCGCTGCCCAATTCATCCAAGATGATCAAGCTTTTTTCGGTGGCTTTTTCACAGATCATCGCCAATTTCGTTAAATGAGCAGAGAACGTAGACAAAGACTGTTCAATTGATTGTTCATCACCGATATCAACATAAACCGCATCAAAGGCCGGCAAGATAGCTTCTTCACAGGCAATCGGAAAACCGCATCCGCTCATCAAAACAAACAGTCCGATAGTTTTTAAGGTCACTGTTTTTCCGCCGGTATTGCTGCCGGTAATCAAAAGCATCTTCTTGTCTTTCAGTTCATATGTATTGGCAACAACCTTATTGGGATCAATCAAAGGATGACGAGCCTTTTTCAAATAGAGATGTGTTCCGTTTTCTTCGATAGCGGCTACACAGCCATGAATTTCTTTGGCGTATTCAGCACGAGCAAAATAGCCATCCAGCATTCCAATCGTTTCACAATCGGCAATCGTAGCATCGCCGCTTTGTTTGACTGCCTGAGAAAGTTCAAATAAAATACGCTTAATTTCTTCCTGTTCTGCACTTTTGGCCGCCTGCAGCTTATTATTCGCCAGAATGACATTTTCCGGTTCTACATAAGCCGTAGCTCCGGAAGCACTTTCACCGTGAATAAACCCGCGGATCGTATTTTTCTCACTGCTTTTGACAAGCACACAAATGCGGTCATCCCGCATGGTCGTGATCGTATCGGTCAGCTTTGAGCCATTGCTGGCAATGAACTTCTGTACAGCAGAAGCAACTTCTGCTTCTGCCGAACGGATTCGCTGACGAATGCTTCTTAATTCGCTGGAAGCACTGTCCATGACTTCACCGGAAGGAGAAATGCAGCTTTCAATTTTTCTACATAATTCATAATCAATCATCAAGGAATCACTTAATTCCAATAATTCTTCTTTTTTGCACTGCACACTGTTCATATAGCCTTGAATCTGACGGCAGCCGCGATGCAAAGAAGCAATATCCAGCAATTCTTGCGGTGTACAATTCATATCCTTCATAGCTTTTTTGACGGCATAACGCACATCATGAATAGCTCCAAAAGGCATGGAGCCATAAGAAATCACACATTGAATAGCTTCATCACAGCGTGCCAGCTCTCGTTTGACATGCAATAGATCAAAGCGCGGTTCCAATTCCATGATCATTTCTTTTCCTAATGAAAAAGCACAATGTCCGGCAATTTCTTTTTTGATCAATTCTAATTCTAATACATCTTTCATACTTCACCTACTGACTCAATTCAAGCAAAAATTGCTGAATGGTATTTTCGTCAATTCCTTTCTCTTTCAGAAATTGTTCCAATTGTTCTGTACTTACACTTTCATCATCGCTCAGAATTTGAAATTCCTCCAATAAATCTGATCCCACAACAAATACTTTCTCCTGCAGCTCTGCAGCATGCGATAAAAGAGTCTTTTCAATTACCTCATTGCCGTTGGCAATCAAAGGAGTCTGCAGGATAAACAGAAGAACACACATGACCAAAAAGGCTTCCACAAGTCCAAGCAAGCTGCCAAACAGCGAATTGACCCATGAAATGACCGGCAGTTTGCCTATTAATAATAAGATTGGCTTCAAGACAAACAAGGCCAGCGATACAACTGCAACTAAAATTACAAATATACACAGCTGATTCATATACCCATAAAAAAATTCCTGCAGAATTGACCCTTGATAAGGAGCCCATTCCTGCGGCATGACCTGAAAAGCATCGGCCAGCCATGGAGATATATTCCAGCTGATCAATACAACTACAATAAAACTGAATACACTTAAGAGCTTCGACAAAAAACCTTTGCGATAGCCCAAATATATCAGAAAAATTGTCAATATCACTAAAATTGGATCGACAAGCGCCATCCACGTTTCATTGACAAGCATTTCATTCACCTCTCTAATATCATAAAGCATCTATCTATTTTATGCAAATATGTGTTAAACTATATCCATGAAAACAATATCTCTTACTTTAAACCAAAAACAAATCGATGCTTTAAAAGAAAGCTTAAAGGAATATATTTTCGAAAAAACTCCGCCCTATGCCCTTTATCAGATTCGTACCAGCGATTGTGTCATCACCGCTTATGAATCGAAAAAAGTTGTTTTTCAAGGAGAAGGAGCAGACTTTTATGCCAGTGCATATACCGAACAAAAAAGGGATGATCTATTGCCTCAGGCCGGCAGTGATGAAGTAGGCACCGGTGATTATTTCGGACCTGTGGTTGTCTGTGCAGTCATCATTGAAAAAAAGGATATGGCATTGATCGAGCAGTATAAGATTACTGACAGCAAGCAGATGAATGATGAAAAAATCAGAGAAATTGCGCCATTGCTGATGAAGCAATGCCTCTATTCCCTGCTGATTCTGGATAATCAGCGCTACAATGAAATACAGCCATCCAACAATTTAAATATGATCAAAGCCAAGCTTCACAACAAAGCCTACTGCAATTTACAGAAAAAAGCTAAACAAATGCCTGCTTTCTGTATCATTGACCAATTTGCACCGGCATCATTGTATTATAAATATATCCAAAATGAAAAAGAAATCTTCCGATCCCTTCATTTTGAAACAAAGGCTGAAAGCAAATATCCGGCAGTGGCAGCCGCCTCTGTCATCGCTCGCTATGCTTTTTTGGTCAAGATGGATGAACTCTCCCAGAAAATCGGCATGACAATTCCCAAAGGAGCCCACAAAGAGGTCGATGCTTTTTTGAAGAAATACATGCAGGATCATACACTGGAAGATTTAGCTGCCATAGCCAAACTTCATTTCAAAAACACAGCAAAAATATAGAGGGACGCCTGTCCCTCTATTTTACTATTTCGACATTTAATGATACTGTATGATCCAATTGAACCAACTCAACGCCCGCAGCCTTTAACATTCGCTTGCTGGCTTTGACACCATCCGTATCGGCATATTTATCACATTCATAAACTATTCTTTTGATACCGCTTTGAATAATGGCTTTCGCACATTCATTGCACGGAAACAATGAAACATAAATGGTGCAGTTTCTGCACTGCTGATTCGAATTCAAGATGGCATTCAGTTCCGCATGTACGACAAAGGGATACTTTGTCTGTGCATATTCACCTTCTCTTGCCCAAGGAAATTCGTCATCGTCACAGCCATTCGGAAATCCATTATATCCGATACCGACAACACGATGCTCATTGGTCACGATTACAGCACCTACCTGTGTAGAAGGATCTTTGGAACGTTTGGCGGATAAATGAGCCAAACCCATAAAATAATCATCCCAATTCAATACATCTTTACGTTTCATTGTTCTCATCTCCTATCTGTTTAAATTGGCATCTATATAAAGACGATATTCAGAAATTCCCTGCTTTTCCATTTGTCCGCAGAAAGAGTTATACAAGTAATCACCATAGAAATCCAAATTCAGATCATACGCTGTCTGCATGATCATCAGATCTGTTTGACCATAAATGTCCTGAATTGTTTGCAGCGATGGGATACGGGAAATACATAAACCAATCAGCAGTCCAAAGGCAATCACCGTATGCACGGCAAAACTTTTCATTTTCGCCGCGTTGACAAATACTACGCCGACAGCCAGACCAGCAACAAAACCGCCTAAATGAGCCAACATGGAAATGCCCGGCAAAAGACTGATCAAAATATTCATCGTAACAGTCGTAATGAAATTCGATAAGATTCGCGGATTTTTGAAAGCACCTTCGACATAGTAGAAGACGATAATGGCTCCTAAGAAACCAAACAAGCCGCCGCTGATTCCCAATCCAACAACATTGCCGTCACCGACAAAGACAAACAGATTTCCGACTAATATCGAAATCAAAAGCAAGATCCAATAGCGCAGAGGCGTCAGCCTTCTTTCCAAGATAAGACCTAGGTTGAGCAATGCGATCAAATTCATCAGAATATGGAAAAAATCATAATGAACAAAGCCCGCCGTGATCAAACGCCAATATTCATGAGCACTGACAACACTCATCTTGTAATATGCACCGGCAAAAATGGAACTGACCACACTGTCATGGGTAATAAAGGTAAGCAAATTTGCCGCTAAAAACAATACCAAACAGATAACAGCCACAATGATCGTATTGATCGGCACACTTTTGGTGCGCTTCATTTCTTTCCACATTTCACTGCGCGCTTTTTTCTGCAGCAGACGGGTTAAATTTCTTGTTTCGGAATGAACATTTTTTACTTCACGGCTTGCCTTTTCAATTCCCGGAAAAGCACGAATCAATTCACTGGCCACCGGACGATTGACAACGACGACATGCTGCGTCACATCATTGGCAATAAAATCCTGTGCCTGTTCATTGGTAGACAAGATCAATAGCTTCCCTGGCTGGTGAAAAGTAGAAGTAATCGCCAAGGTCAATTGGCGAAAGCTTCCGCTTTGGGCACTGACGGCATCCATTTTTCGATGAGTGATGCAGATCAGCGGATACTGATGTTTCATATTCATCAGCCAATAATCATCCGTCTGCAGTCCATTGATCTGAACAATCTGATAATTGTACTCATTGACCAAAAAAGTCAATAGCTGCAGATTCTTTACCTGTTCAGGTTTATTCATCTTTCTTCCTCCAATCTCAGCTGATTTAAGATAGCCTCAAAATCAGCGGGTAAAGGTGCATCCACAACAATCGTTTCATGGGTTGTTGGATGAACAAAAGTCAGCTGATGTGCATGAAGCAGCTGTCCGCCGCAGTCCATTGTCTTTCGATAACTGTATTTCGTATCTCCGACAACCGGATGCTTGATATACTGCATATGCACACGAATCTGATGGGTTCTGCCCGTTTCCAAACGGCATTCCACCAGCGTATATTTCTTAAATCGCTCAATGACTTTAAAATGTGTGACTGCCTGCTTGGAATGAAGCGAAGTAACACACATTTTCTGGCGATCCTTCGGATCACGGCCAATCGGGGCATCAATCGTCCCATAATCATGTTCCACAACACCATGCACCAAAGCATAGTAAAGACGATTGACCGTTTTATCCTGCAGCTGTGAAGCCAAAGATTGATGAGCCGCATCATTTTTCGCCACAATCAATAAACCTGTTGTATCTTTATCAATACGATGTACAATGCCTGGACGCAGTACCCCATTGATACCGGAAAGATCCTTGCAGTGATACAAAAGACCATTGACCAGCGTTCCGCTTTGATTGCCGGCAGCCGGATGAACGACCATGCCTTTCGGTTTATTGATCACAATGACATCACTGTCTTCATAGCGAATATCCAGATCCATCGGCTCTGGCTGAGCCTCCAATTCTTTGTCATCAATATATTCCACTTCAATCCAATCATTTTCTTTGATAAGCGTATTGGATTTGCAGAAAGAACCATTGACCTGTACACTCCCATCTTCAATCAAAGACTGCACAAAAGAGCGTGTCAGACCTGTTTTTGCAGCGACATGCTTATCTAATCTTTCTTTTGCTTCCTCAGCTTCTACTTTCCACTCAAAGCGCTCCATTTTTCTTACCTCTTTCCTCTAACAGAATTGTAATAATCAAAATAAAGACACCGATACACAAAAATGAATCAGCTACATTAAATATCGGAAAATCATATCCGAAAATGTCAAAATCCAAGAAATCCACCACATACTGCAGACGCAGACGATCAATAAAATTGCCTAACGTTCCGCCGATCATCAAGACAATTCCAAACTGTGAAATAGGATTATCTTTGGTTTCTTTGTAAAAATAAGCCATCACACCTAAAGCCACTAAGGTAATCAGATAGAAAAAGATCATCTTACCTTCAAGCATGCTCCAAGCAGCTCCAGTATTCTGAGCATAGGTGATAGAAAAAAATCCAGGAATGACCGGAATACTTTCGTATAAATTCATTGTGGATGAAATCACAAATTTTGATAACTGATCCAATAGTACTGTTAATGCTAATATTAAAATATGTTTCTTATTCATAAATTCTCCATTCGATAGAATTAATTATAACACATCTGTGAAGTTCTTCAAATAAAACATGCATTTCACATAAATCCACAAAATCCCAGAACATGCAAAATGACAGGTTTCCCTGTCGTTGCATGATCATTCTTTTGTAAATAAAGTCTTCATTGTGATAAAAAGTAGATATACAAGGAGGTACAACAATAGACATGAACCAATGAAGGCTTTACTTATCAGTTGTCTATAGTATAGCACCGCATGAAACACATTGCAAGTACTTTTGAAATTATTTTCAATATTTTGTAAACCGTTTACAATCACCTTCAAATAAAAAGTACCTTTCGGTACTAATGATTTGTTTGATAAGCTTTCAAAGCCTGAGCAATCTGATCCGGACAAGAAGTCGGACGAGGTCCGCAATGAACTCCCTGCAGCGTTTCAATAATCTCATCGACTTTCTTACCTTTCAAAAGACGAGAGATTCCCTGAAGATTTCCATTGCATCCGCCTGTCACCTTTAATTGACGGATAATACCATCTTCAATTTCAAATTCAAACTTCTGTGAACAAACTCCTTTTGGCTGATATGTAAAGTATTCCATACAAATTCTCCTATTTCAAACGTTTTAATACAAGCTGTGCAATAAATCCTGTTCCGATTCCAGTCGGAATGCTCATAAACAGAAGATAAGGCAGAATCGCTGCCATCATCAGCTGATCATAGAACAAAATAGCAACTCCGATTTGTCCGACACAATGCATGACTGCACTGAGAACAGAAATACCGATCAAGCTCAAACCGCTGACCTTCTTGACAAGTATGGCACACAGCGTAGAAAGTGTAACACCCGCTAAAGACATCCAGAAAACATAACTGAAAATAGTGGAATTCAGCAGTGAAGCCAAAAGCACACGCATGAGATTGACTTCTATCATTTCTTTGGAACCCAATTTATACAAAGCTATCAATCCGACAATATTGGATAATCCCAAACGATAACCAGGTACAGGAGTCGGAATCGGTATCAATGATTCCAGCCAATGAAAGACAGTTGCCAGAGAAATCATCATAGCAATCATGGTTATACGACGTGTTTTTGTCAATTCAGCACCTTCTTTCCTCATAATTATACATAAAATCAAATAAAACGCAAAGAGAAAGACGCATTTTCTGCGTCTTATTTTGAAAATGAAATGACACTGCCGATAGCTCTGGACCATTGATCCAGTAATTTTCTTCTTGTCTCATCTTCCATCTGCGGTTCAAATGAGGTCGATATTTTATAATTTCTTTTTATATCTTCTTTATCTTTCCAGAAACCTACAGCTAAACCTGCCAAATACGCTGCTCCCAATGCCGTTGTTTCAGAGATCAAAGCACGATTGACCGTCGTATTGGAAATATCACTTTGAAACTGCATTAGAAAATCATTTTGGCTGGCGCCGCCATCTACCTGCAATACACTTAATTTGACATTCGCATCTTTTTGCATAGCTGCTAATACATCATTTGTCTGGAAAGCCAAGGATTCCACTGTAGCTCGAATAATATGATCCTGTGTTGTGCCGCGGGTAAGACCGAAAATACCGCCGCGAACAGAAGCTTCCCAATATGGAGCTCCTAAACCGGTAAAAGCCGGTACCACCACAACTCCATCATCATCTGCTACGTTTAGACATCGCTGATTGGTTTCGCTTGATTTTTCAATGATACGCAGACCATCTCGAAGCCACTGAATCGCTGCCCCGGCAACAAAGACACTGCCTTCCAGCACATAATTGACTTCCTGACCAATCTTCCAGCCCACACAGCTTAACAGTCCATGCTTGGAGTGAATGATTTCTTCTTTGGTATTCATCAGCAAAAAGCAGCCGGTGCCATATGTATTTTTCACACTGCCCTTTTCAAAGCAAGTCTGACCAAACAAAGCCGCCTGCTGATCACCGACAGCACAGGCCAGCGGAATCTGAACATCCCCCAGCAAGCCTTTGGCCGTTGTACCGTAAACTTCAGAGGTAGCACGGATTTCAGGAAGCATGCAGCGCGGAATATTCCAGATCTTCAAGCATTCCTCATCATACTGCAATGTTTTCAGATCCATCAAAAGTGTTCTGGAAGCATTGCTGACATCAGTCACATGAATCTTGCCGCCGCTCAATTTCCACAGCAAAAAGCTATCCACCGTTCCGAAAAGCAATTCTCCGTTTTCAGCCCTTTGCTGAGCTCCCTCAACATGATCCAAAATATAACGAATCTTGGAAGCACTGAAATATGGATCTAATACAAGACCGCATTTCTGATAGAAGAAAGGTTCCATTCCTTCTTTTTTCAATTTCTGACAATAAACATCCGATTGGCGAGACTGCCACACAATAGCAAAATAAATCGGCTGACCGCTCTTTTTATCCCATACCACCGTTGTCTCCCTTTGATTGGTAATACCGATGGCCGCAATATCACTCATCGTGCATCCTGCTACTGCCACAACTTCATGAATGACGCCGATCACACTGGAGTAAATTAAATTCGCATTTTGTTCCACCCAGCCTGGCTTCGGATAATAATTTTCACATTCTTTTTGAGCAATGGCCACAATATTGCTTTCTTTATCAAACAAGATCGCTCTTGTAGATGTTGTTCCTTGATCAATAGATAAGATATACTGGCTCATGATCTTTGCCTCCTTCATCATTTCTATTATAATTGAAATCGCTTTCAATTCCTAGATGAAAATACATATCATCCAGCTCAGCATTTTGTCTTTCAACCATTTTTGATGATTATATCTATCAATTCAATCAATACCTTTTTTCTTGAATATTCATAATGTTCCATCATTTTTTCAGTTCTTCCAACCAAAGGAATTCCAGCGGAAGAATTATCAGAAACAACAAGCAAAGCAATCGCCGGTATCTCCATTATTTGAGCAATCGCATAAAAAGCAGCTGTTTCCATTTCAATCAGATCGGTCTTAAATGATTTGATTTCTTCCAAATGAGTATATTCCATAACAATAGAATCCGTACAAAATACAGATGCTTTCCTGATGCAATAATGGTTTTCTACCGCTGACTGAATAATCTCATCAACATATTTCATATCCGGAAATACTTTTTCAAACGGCACATAATCCTTAAGACTTTCTTTTAAATAAGTATTAGCTAATGTTGCGGCGATAGAATAAGTGGGTGTGCAGATATCTCCAATCTGAAACTCTTCTTTCAATGCACCTGCAGCCCCTATAAAAATCAACTTCTTAAATTGAAGTTCTCCGCAAATCAATAGATAATCTAACATATTGCAGCTGCCGCAAGCTGTTTTGATCCATGCAATTTTCAGATCATCTTTTTCAGCAAGATAGCCGACACAGCTGCCGCGAGATCCTTTTATGGTAATTTTATAACGCGCATCAGAAATAACTTTATCAGGAGAAAAAGAAGGCGCGATGATCAAAGCATCATATAAAATATCTTTTGCCAAACCAAAATTAATATCAACCGCCTGTTTGGTATTATATCGATAAAAATTATCTAATACCTGAAATATTCATGGATTTAAATAAAAATTGCGCAAAGCCTTTATTTTATGGGACTTTGCGCATATTTATG
>CALUVS010000030.1 GCA_944324265.1 uncultured Traorella sp. | reverse complement strand
CTATAAAAAATTGGCGACGTAGTCGCCGCAGATTTTGGAAGATATGTCAATACCTTTTGAATAAAAAAATAAAAAAAAGGGTAACGAATTTTCTCGTTATCCCTTTGGTGTCATTGTATTAACTTAATGACATTGCTTATAAACCAGTTTTTTGAAATTGTATGAATATTTGAAGAAATAATGTACGCACATATAGATAATTTGATAAAAAATTGTCCTAATATAGATTAGGAGGTGTTTATATGAAAAATTTGTGACATTATTGGGGTTGTCTTTGATGATGGCTATTGCTGGCTGCTCAAGTCAAACGACGGCTCCTGAAGGCGAGGTATCTTATCCGAATATTGCTGATGGAACTTATGAGGGTGTTGGTTCCGACTATGCAGGAGATATTAAAGTCAGCGTTGAGTTCAAAGATGGTGAAATTACTGCAATCAATGTGGTGGAAAGTTCTGAAACATTGGCGGATGGGGTTGATCAAATGCGCAGAATATTTTGGATAATGGCCTGGAAGCAGATGCCATTTCTGGGGCAACTGGATCATCAGAAGGGATTCGTTCAGCAGTGAAAAATGCGATTGCTTTGGCAAGCGGTGAAGTTGAAACAGTAGAAATCATTGAAGGCAAAGATGTTGTCGTAGTCGGCGGCGGTACATGGATTGCTGTTGGTTCTAACATGTAGCTGGAACAGGGAATTACCAACGATTCGACAGAAGCTTTCATGAAAGATGTTGATCGTCTGAATGCTGGTTATGTTGAAAGAACAGGTATTGATGATTACTGGTTTAACAGAGATTTAGCGATTTATTTTGGTGATACAATGGGTGAAGTGACTAACTTTGCTGACGAAATCGGTGTTGATTTTGGTGAACGTAAGCTTTCTAACCCGACACTGTATGAACCACATGATGTTATGCGTGTCTTATCCGGCGGTAATCGTGCTTCTTATACGGATGCTATTGTAAATGCATTACAGGAATTTGCTGATAATGGACAGCTGCAGATCGTGACGAATGTCAATGTAACCGGCTTGATTCAGGAAGAAGATAAGAGCATTACCGGTGTTACATATGATCTCAATGGTGAAAGTAAATCTTATTCATCCAAAGCGGTTGTTTTAGCTACCGGCGGTTATGGATATAATGAAGATCTGGTTGCCAGAGCAGGATTGAAAAATTATACAACTTCATCACCTACTTTCCAGACCGGTGATGGTTATATTTGGGCAGAAGAAGCTGGTGCTGCACTGAAAAATATGGATTTCATTACTACATATGCTGCAGGTATCAAAACTTCTGAAACTGGTTTGACACAAACTTATGCGATTCGTGTCAAAGAATTGGGAGATATTATTTTTGTTAACAGTGATGGTGTGCGTTTTATTGATGAATTTGGCCCGGGTGATGGATCTACATATGATGCAATCACTTATCAATGGAAAGTTCAAAAGGATAACTATGTTTATATCGCTGTATCTCAAAGTCAGATTGACGCGATGAAGGAACGCGGACAAAGTTTATTATCCAATGACAGCGATTGGGCAAAATTCGATAAATTAGTAGCTGATGGTGAAGCAGTCTTTAAGGGTGCGAATGCGCAAGAAGCAGCAGAAAAAGCAGGAATCGATGCAGAAGCATTTGCGGCTGCTGTTGAAAAATATAATGGCTACGTAGATGCAGGTTTGGATGAAGATTTTGGCAGAACAAATATTACAACAGTAAAATCATCCAGTGGTGAAATGGTAGATTTGGGCAGAGATACATTTACAAAATTGGAAGGCGATATCTATCTGTTCAGAACAACACCATCTATCATGATTTGTGCCGGAGGTATTGATGTGAATACAAAAGGTCAAGCTTTAGATGAAAATCGTGAACCAATTCCGGGATTGTATGCAGCTGGAGAAATTATTGGTATGGCCAATGCATTCGGACGTACAACGATTGGCGGTGTCGGCAATACCGGAACTTATGTTTGGGGTAAAATGGCTGGTGATGGTGTAGCTGAATATGTGGCAGAATTGAAATAAACCGTATATCCATGTAAGAAAATAATGAAAGACGCTTTTGTTGTGTTGATTGTGGCATGACGAAGCGTTTTTTTGTTTGATGATGATTAGAAGCTTGACGGGCAAAATGAATTATGAAAACGAAATATTGTTTCATAAATGAAGAAATTGTAAAGATTTTGAAATAAAATAACTGAATTTTCGCAAAAAATATTAAAATAATGTTTCATCATTGTATTTGTTATGCTATACTATCTATGAGAGAAAGCGCTTTACTAACGTGCAGCGTAGAGGAGGTTCTAGATGAAATTTCATTGTGAGAGTAAACCGATTCTTTGGGGAGGAGCAACTGCAGCGAGTCAGTATGAAGGCGGATGGAATGAAGGCGGAAAGGGAATGGATACGCAGGACTGCCGTCCATATCTGGTGCGTACATCCAATGCCACTACAGCTACGCGCTTATTGACGCAGCGCATCATTGATGAATCGAAGACAGATACTTCTAAGTTTTATCCTTTCAGAAAAGGTTCGGATGGCTTCCATCGCACAAAGGAAGACATTGCTTTGTTAGAAGAACTGGGAATTGATATTTATCGTTTGTCTATCAGCTGGGCGCGATTATATCCAAGAGGGGATGAAGAAATACCGAATCCTGAAGGAATCCGCTATTATGATGAAGTATTTTCAGAGGTTCATAAAAGAGGCATGAAAGTCTTTTTGACAATGAATCATTATGCTGTTCCATTGTATTTGGTTGAACATTACGGCGGATGGACCAATCGAAAATTGATTGATTTCTATGTTCGCTTTGCTAAGACCGTATTTGAACATTGGGGAGAATACATTGATTATTACCTGCCTTTCAATGAAATCAATGCTGGTTATTTCTCACCATACAATGGTGTAGGTCTGGTGAAAAAGGAAGATGAACCATATGATCAGTCTTTGGTATTCCAATCACTGCATCATCAGTTTGTAGCCAGTGCCAGAGTCATTGAATTAGGACATCAGATGGTTCGCGGTAAATTCGGCTGCATGGTAGCATGTTTCTGCTACTATCCATATTCATGCGATCCAAAAGACAATATGAAATTGGTTACTGATGAAAATACAAATACATGGTTCTGTGCAGATGTATTGACACGCGGTTATTATCCAAACTATATGACGCGTTTCTTTGAAGAAAGAAATATTTCATTTGAAGTAACAGAAGAAGATGAACGCTTATTAAGAGAAAATACTGCAGACTTTGTATCCTTCTCTTATTATCAATCAAGTGTTACTTCTTGTGAAGAAAAAGAAAAAACAGCCGGCAATTTAGTTGTCACGACAAAAAACCCATATCTGAAAGCAACGGAATGGGGATGGCAGATTGACCCAATCGGCTTGCGTGTAACACTGAATAAGGTGTATGACCGTTATCAAAAACCAATCTTTATATCAGAGAATGGATTAGGCAGCCGCGATGTCATGGAAAGTGATGGTTCTATTCATGATCCTTATCGCATTGAATATCTGCGTGAGCATTTCGAGCAAATTAAAGAAGCACAAAAAGATGGTGTGGATGTCATTGGTTACATTATGTGGGGAGTAATTGATATCGTTTCTGCAGGCAGCTGCGAAATGGAAAAACGTTATGGTGTTGTATATGTAGATGCAGATAATGAGGGAAGAGGCACCTACAATCGATACAAGAAAGATAGTTTTGCATGGTATCAGAATTTTATTAAGGAAGAAAAGAGGAAATTTGATGGGAAGTAATATTTTACAGGGTTTGAATACGGAACAGCAGAATCCAAATACTTGGAATATTGATACTTGTTCCACAGCTGAAATTCTTGAAAAAATCAATCAAGAAGATCAAAAAATTGCATTTGTTGTAGAGAAGCAGCTCCCTGCAATCACAAAATTAGTGGATGCGGCTTATGAATCATTGAAGAAGGGCGGACGTATCATTTATGTAGGAGCTGGTACTTCCGGCCGTTTGGGAATTTTGGATGCATCAGAATGTCCTCCAACTTATGGGGTATCTGATGAAGTAGTTCAGGGTATCATTGCCGGAGGCATGCCTGCTATCTTCAAAGCACAAGAAGGGGCAGAAGACAGTAAGATCAAAGGAAAAGAAGATCTGATTGAAAAGAACCTGAATGCCAACGATATCGTTATCGGTTTAGCAGCCAGCGGACGTACGCCTTATGTCATCGGTGCATTGGAATATGCCAATGAAATCGGTGCGGCAACAGGCAGCGTATGCTGTGTGGACAATGGAGCCGTTTCATCCATTGCCAAATATCCGGTAGAAGTAGTAACCGGACCTGAAGTTGTGACCGGTTCTACACGTATGAAAGCAGGAACTGCTCAGAAGATGGTCTTAAATATGATCTCAACGTCTGTCATGATAAAAATCGGCAAAGTATATCACAATTACATGGTGGATGTACAGCCAACCAATGAAAAATTGGAAGTTCGTGCCTGCGGCATCATTCGTTCATTAACAGAAGTCAGTGAAGAAGAAGCACAGCGTTTATTTATTGAAAGCGGCAAAAATGTAAAGATTGCGATTGTCATGGGCATTGCTTCTTGCGGCAAAGAAGAAGCAGAAAAAGCATTAAAGGAAACTGATGGTCATTTAAACAAAGCCATTCAATTATTAAAATAGGAGGTAAATACAATGGAAGAAATGGAAATGATTATTTTTGAAATTATCAGCAATGGAGGAAATGCAAAAGGATTGGCCTATGAAGCTATTGCAAGTGCTGAAGAAGGAGATTTTGAAAAAGCAGAAGCTTTATTGAAAGAAGCAGATGAATCTTTAGTGAAAGCACACCAGATTCAGACAAATCTGATTCAGTCTGAAGCAGCTGGACAGCACCACGATGTCACTGTATTGTTCGTACACGCACAGGATCACCTGATGACTGCGATGGAAGTACGTACATTAGCAGAAAACTTCATTAAGATCAATAAACGTTTATATGCATTAGAAAACAAATAGACATGAAATATCTTGAATTTGAACATGATAAAAAAACAATTCGAGGTTTTCTGCATGGTGAAAATGCAGAAGATGTCGTATTGTTGATGCATGGCTTTATGGGCAATAAGGTGGATCATCATTTTATGATGAAGACCTTTGCCCAAGATATTGCCCAAGAGGGCTTTATGAGCTATCGCTTTGATTTTCTGGGCTGTGGAGACAGTGACGGTGAATTCTTTGAAGAAGAAAGCATTGCATCACAGATTGAACAAGCCAGATCAATTGTGCGTCAGTTTAAAGAAAAAGGATTTCGTGTGCATTTATTTGCCTTCAGCATGGGTGGTGTAGTGGCTTCACATACCGCCAAAACTGAAGACATTGCATCCTTGTTTTTGCTTTCGCCGGCCGGCAATTTTGATGAAATTTTGCCTGCTATGATTGCAATGGGCAAGGAATGCGAAGATGGAGCGGAATTCAATGGCTTTCATATTTCCGGAAAGTTCATGAAGGAAGCACATGATTTTCCTTATTTTGAGGGAATTGAAAATTATAAGAATGCAGTTAAGATTGTTCAGGGCAGTCGGGATCAATATGTATCAGAAGAAAGCTTGAAGCATTATCAAAGCTGTTTTGATAACTGTGAAACTGTTATTGTAGAAAATGCTGATCATTGTTACAGTACTGTTCTGACAACTGAAAGTGTACGAAAGGAGATTAAGAAATTTTATGGCAAAATTAAGAACTTGGGAGTATAAAAACAAAAAAAGACCAAGGAAGTATCACACTTCTATGGGGATTACAGATTATGATATTCCTATGTTTGGCTATCGCAGTGCTTTGGTAATCTTGTTCAATACATTTTTGCCTTTGCTGGTCGTTCCGACATTGTGTGATGCCATTGGAATTGATTATCGTATGCTGACTGTCATTATTACAGGTTTATGCTCTGGTTTTTCAGTAGCATATTCACAGTTTTTTATTGAACGCAAAGAAGGGGTATGCCGCAGTTTTTGGATCGTAGGGGGTCTTTTATCGGTATTTATTGCCCTGCTCATATTCCTTCTTGTATATATGGGTGTGATCCTTTAGAACTTATTGAAATAAAACAATGAGTTCATCACATAATTTCACTTATTTCTAAAATAATATTTCAGTTATTTTTAAAAAATAATAAAATTATGTTGTAAGAAAGCGATTACACTGATATAATATATGCGGATAAAGAAAGGAGAAAGAATGATGAAAGTACTGCTAGTGTGTTCACAAGGTATGTCTAGTGCAATCGCAGCCAAGGCTTTGCAAGAAGCAGCTGCTAAGCAGGGGCTAGATGTAACGGTTACAGAATGTAGTACACAGGCATTTGCTGAAGAAATCAAAAACGGCTATGCAATCGGAATGGTAGCTCCACAGATTCGTCACCGTTTTGATACACTGAAAGCTCAGGCAGATGCTGCTGGTATTCCATGTGTACTGATTCAGCCGCAAGGCTACACACCATTAGGTGGACCTAAATTACTAGCTCAGATCAAAGAAGTGTTGGGCGAAATAAAATAGGGTGATTGATTTCAAATTATTTAATTATTTATAAGAGAGGAGAAAATAATAGATGTTTGATAAAATTACAAAGTTTATGGATGAAAAGTTATCAACACCTATGGCTAAATTGGCTGAACAACGCCACTTAAGAGCTATACGTGATGGTATCATCGCTACATTGCCATTGATCATTGTTTCTTCAATGTTCATGGTTATCGCATTCTTGCCAAACTCAATGCCAGCTGACTGGGGAATCACTCAGTTCTTGATGGCTAACCAGACTAAAATCTTACTGCCTTACCGTGTGTCAATGTACATCATGACATTATATGCAGTATTTGGTATTGGTTACTCTTTAGCTTGTTCATATGACTTGGACGGATTATCTGGAGGTATTCTTGCAGAATTAGCATTCTTGTTAACAATTATCCCAGCTTCTATCCCAGCACCAGGTGCAGCAGTAACTGCTTTAGCTGCTGAAAGTGCAGACTTAGCTAACTACTTAGCACAAGTACCTAGCGGATTCGTATTGCCAATGGGTAACTTAGGTTCTGCCGGTATGTTCATCGGTATTATCGTTTCATTCTTTGCTGTTGAAGTATTCCGTTGGACTCAGAAGAGCGGATTCAAAATTTCAATGCCACCTCAAGTTCCATCATCAGTAGCTCGTTCATTTGAATCATTGACTCCAACTGCAATCGTATTGATTGTTGTTGCTGCAATCACAATGTTCATCGGTATCGATGTTCACGGTATTGTTTCTAAGATCGTTGCACCATTGGTATCAGCTACAGACTCATTGCCATCAGTATTGTTGATTATCTTCTTGGCTCAGTTCTTCTGGTCATTTGGTATTCACGGTTGGTCAATCGTTGGTTCATTAGCTCGTCCATTGTGGTTAGTATTGTTGGAAGAAAACACTACAAACTATGTTGCTTCTGCAGCTGTTACAAATATCGCTGCTGAACCATTATATCAATGGTTCGTTATGATCGGTGGATCTGGTGCTACAATCGGTTTAGCTATCTTGTTCGCAGTTCGTGCAAAATCAGCTTACGGTAAAGCATTAGGTAAAACTGCTATCATCCCAGCAATCTTCAACATCAATGAACCTATGATCTTTGGGGCTCCAATCGTATTGAACCCAATGCTGATCATCCCATTCATCATTGCACCACTTTTAAATGGTACTATCGCTTGGTTCGCTACTTCAATGGGATTAGTAAATCACGTAGTTGCAAGTTCTCCATGGACATTGCCTGGCCCTATTGGTGCATTCCTTGCATGTGGAAATGACTGGCGTGCTGCAGTATTAAGTATCCTTCTGATTCTTTTATCAATTGCTATCTACTATCCATTCTTCAAGATGTACGATAACCAATTGTTAGAAGACGAACAGAACGCTGATAACGCTGCATAATCGCAGATAATATTCAATCATGCCTTGTTTCCGTGTAAACAAGGCATTTTCTAAATTAAAGGAAAGGAATCTTAATATGAGAAGATTAGGTATCTCTATTTACCCTGAAAAATCAGATAAACAAACTATTTTAAACTATATTGACAAAGCAGCTGATGCTGGATTCTCACGTATTTTCTCTTGTCTGCTTTCAGTAGAAAAAAGCAAAGAAGAAATTAAACAAGACTTTACTGAAATTAATATGTATGCAAAATCCAAAGGATTTGAAATTATTGTGGACGTTGCTCCAAGAGTATTCAATGAACTGGGAATCAGCTACAAAGATTTATCTTTCTTTAAAGAAATCGGAGCTGATGGATTACGCTTAGATGCTGGATTTACCGGCAGTGAAGAATCTATCATGACATTTAACCCTTATGGCTTAAAGATTGAAATCAATATGAGCAACAATGTTCACACCATTGATACAATCATGGATTATAAACCTAACCGTTATAATTTATATGCCTGCCACAATTTCTATCCTCACGCATACAGCGGATTGCGTTTGGACTTCTTTGAAGAATGTACAAAACGCTTCAGCAAATATGGCTTAAGAACAGCTGCATTTGTTACAAGCCAAAATGAAAATACATTTGGTTCATGGCCGGTAACGGAAGGCTTGCCTACATTGGAAATGCACCGTCACTTACCAATGGATGTCCAGGTAAAACACTTCTTAGCTATGGACTGCATTGATGATATTTTGATTTCTAACTGCTATCCAACAGATGAAGAACTGGAAAGCGTTAAGGGATTGGATCTGTCCTTATTGACATTGGATGTCAACGTATGTGACAAAACACCTGAAATTGAACGTAAGATCTTATTTGAAGAATTGCACTTCAACCGCGGAGATCAGAATGCCAATATGATTCGTTCTACGCAGAGTCGTGTCAAATATAAAGGACACCACTTTGATCTGTTCAATGCTCCTGAAATGATTCGCCGCGGAGATGTGGTCATTGAAAGCAGTGAATATGGTCACTATGCAGGTGAATTGCAGATTGCATTGCATGATATGAAAAACTCAGGTATGAGCAATGTAGTCGGACGTATTCGTGAAGAAGAAATTTTCCTGCTTGATTATGTGAAGCCATGGCAGAAATTCCGTCTTAAAGAGGCGAAAAAATAATGAAGTATTTTGTCGGCATTGACGGAGGAGGGACGAAGACGGCTTTTATCTGCATGAATGAGCAGAATGAGTGTGTCGCTGAATGCACTCTGGAAAGCTGTCATGTCCTTCAAGTCAGTGAAGAAAGAGCCATTGAGATCCTAAAGACTGGGATTTCAAAACTGCGCAGTGAAATTCAGAATGATGATCATCCTGAATTGTATGTTTGTGCAGGACTTGCCGGCTATGGCAAAGACATCAAATTGCGGGAACGCATTGAAAGAATTTGCGAGAAAAGTTTTGAAAAGGATCACTATGTACTCTGCAATGATGGAGAAATTGCATTGGCAGGTGCTTTGAATGGGGAAGACGGTATTTTGGTGATTGCCGGCACCGGATCAATTGCGATTGCCAAGAAAGGCAATGAAAATCTGCGATGCGGCGGCTGGGGCTATACCCTAGGTGATGAAGGCAGTGCTTATTGGATAGCTCGTCAATTGATTCAAGAGTTTGCCAAGCAGTGTGACGGAAGACATAAGCCGACATTGCTGAGGGAGCATGTGATAAGCTCTTGCGGATTGAGCGATGAATATGATATGATTTCTTATGTCTCAGATACTCTAGGTAATGAGCGCGAAAAAATTGCGAAACTTGCGCTTTTGGTGTATGAATTGGCTGTACAGAATGATGAAGCAGCTTTATCGATTTATGATAGAGCCGCTCAAGAAATTGCGGAAATGATCAATACGTTGGCACTTCATTTTCCGGATGGCTGCAATGTCAGCTATGCAGGAGGTGTATGGGCAGCCGGAAGCTATTTGATAGAGCCGCTCAAGAAATATTTACATAATGGAATTACATTTGAAGCACCGCAGTATCCGCCTGAAATCGGTGCTCAGCTAATTGCACGTCAAACTTTTCAATCACAATGACCTATTAATTTTATAAAACAAATAAAGGAGGAAGCAGATGAGTTGTATTTATAAAATTAAGGAGGCTACTTCCTCCTTTACTTCTACTGAAAAAAGAATTGCGGAATATATTTTGGAACACCGAACAGAAACGATTGAGGCATCTGTTCAGCAGCTGGCCGAAGTGACAGATACTTCAGCGGCGGCCTGGATCCGTTTCTCTCAGAAGCTGGGCTATAAAGGCTTAACAGCATTGAAGGTGGATCTGGTGAAGGCTGAAGATGAAGAAGAAAAAGATGAATTGTATAATGTTTTGATTGAACAGAATGATACCATTGATACCATGGTGCGTAAGGTCCAGCAGATTACATTGAATTCAATCTCTCAGACATACAAGCTATTGAATATCAAAAGCTTGATGGCAGCAGTACAGCTGATGATCAAAGCAGATCAGATTTATTTGACCGGAGTTGGGGGAAGCGGTCTGGTCTGTTCAGATTTTATGCAGAAGCTGACACGTATCAACCGCAATGTGATTTATCATGAAGATTCACATGTTTTGCTGGCAAGAATTGCTCATATTAAGCCCAATGATGTAATGCTGGCCATCAGCTACAGCGGTGAAACAAAGCTTGTGAATACAGCCGTTGAACATGCCAAACGCATGAATGTACCTGTTATTGCGATTACTCAATACAATGTACGCAGTACTCTGGCTAAAATGGCTGATATTAAGTTATATACACCGGTGATTGAAAAGGATCTGCGTCTGGGAGCTATTTCATCCCGAAATGCTTCTTTGGCGCTGACTGATTTGCTTTATTATGGTGTTGTCAAAGAAAATATCGAACAAGTGAAAGAAGATCTTACAAAAACAAGAGATCTGATCAATGAAGTGAATATGAAATAAGGAGAATGAAAATGTTGGCAGTTGGATTGATGTCAGGAACATCACTGGATGGAATTGACGCAGTGCTTTGTGAAATCGAAGGCAGCGGAACGGCAGCGAAAGTGAGACAGCTTGCTTTTTGTACCTGTGATATTCCTGAAGCCATCAAAGATAAGATTCGTCGATGCTGTGCAAATGAAAATGCCAGTGTTGATTTAGTTTGTTCATTGAATTTTGAATTAGGGGAACAATTTGCTTCAGCTGCGCTTGAGGTCTGCAGAAAAGCTGGAGTAGACAGTAAAGAACTGGGCTTTATTGCCAGCCATGGACAGACAATCTATCATATTCCTCATGCTTATGGAGAATGTGTAGCTAGTACGCTGCAGATTGGCGAGAGTGCTGTGATTGCACAGCGCTGCGGCTGTCCTGTCATTGCAAATTTCCGTGTGAAAGATATGGCTGTCGGCGGAGAAGGAGCACCATTAGTTCCATACAGTGAATATGTCATGTATCGCAGTGAGACAGAAGCCGTTGCTCTGCAGAATATCGGGGGTATCGGCAATGTCACTGTATTGCCTGCAGGCTGCAGCATTGATGATGTTTATGCCTTTGATACAGGCCCTGGCAATATGATGATCGATGAAGCAATGCGTGTGTTCTTCAATCAAGCCTATGATAAAAACGGCACTGTCGCATCAAAGGGAAAATTTATTGAGGCAATGAAACAGGAATTGATGAATCATCCTTATCTCACACAGAATCCGCCGAAATCAACAGGACGTGAAATGTTTGGAGAACCATATACCAAACAGCTGTTAGAGAAATACAAAAATGAGAAAAGTGAAGATATTGTCGCAACCTTCACTTGGTTTACAGCTTATTCCATTGCGGAAAATTATCGCCGTTTTGTTTTGCCGAAACACGCACTTTCTGAAGTGATTCTTGGGGGCGGAGGAGCTCACAATGAAACATTGAGAAAAATGCTTCAGGAAGAATTGGGCAATATCAAAGTATTGACTCAGGAAGATAAAGGATATTCCAGTGATGCCAAGGAAGCCATTGCTTTTGTGATCTTAGGCAATGAAACGCTGCATCACCAATTCTCTAATGTACCAAGTGCTACCGGTGCAAAACAAAAAGTAATTTTAGGAAATATCACATATCCAAATTAAAGAAAAGCATTCTGGCTGAAGCCGGAATGCTATTTTTTATGATTAAGCCGATAATCTTTGATTGCCAGCACAGCACCGACAACGATCACAATCAATCCTAATCCAATAAAAATCAGCGGAATATTTGTGAAAAAGGAAAATGGATTTTCTACGTGATGTAGTATTTCTTTGGATGCATGCATAAAGCTTCTGAACATGATTGTACCGATGATTCCGGTTACCGTAAATCCTAATCCATACAGCATGATCACATACCCGCTTTTTCGCCAATGCTTTTTAATCACTCTTGCACCGGTATCAAAGGCCTGATCAAAGCGATCTGCCTGCGGATTTTCCGGTTCGCTTTCTTTTTCTTCTAACAGCTGTTCGATAGAGGTTTCAAAAACTTCAGCTAGTTTTTTCAGATTCACAAGATCCGGCATAGCCTGATCATTTTCCCATTTGTAAATGGTTTGCCGTGATACTCCGATTTTGGAGGCTAATTCTTCTTGTGAATAACCCTTCTTTTTTCGCTCATTAAATATTTTGTTTCCCAGTGTCATATTCCTCACCTCTATCTTTATCATAGCATTTTTATACACATTCACCACCAATTCAGCTTTGAAATCATGTAAACTTTGGTTTACATCGGCTTTTTATTGATCAATGCAGCATTTTGCCGGCTCATAGCCTTCTTCCATCAAACGCTGAATAGAGCTTTCTCTGACTTCTTTATTTTTTTCGGCAATCTTGTCTGCGTTAGCACAGTCAGGATCATGAAATTTCTTGGAATTGTTATTTATAATGTAAGTTGTTATATAATCATCTGATTCATTTTCACTTGTATCATGGCTCAAGGCTTCTTTATTCTCTCCGGTAGCATAATCTATTTCGACATTTGGCTGAATATTGAAGCAATAGACATGAAACTGAATGCCTTCTCCTTCATCTTCAACAGAGTAGGCTTCAATCTCAACACCTCTGGCAACAAGCTCCTCGCCTTCAAAATGCGGTGTGACACGATAGAGGACATGATTGCCGGTTTCCTTTAAATAGTCAGCTACTTGGTTTTCAAATGGCAGCATTCCTTCTGCGTTGAGATAGCGGGTTCCGGTAATCAGATTTTGTTCATTGGCATTTTCACCAGCCAGCTGATAGCCGATCAAATGACAGCGATTATATAAATATTTGCCGTCAATGAAATCATATTTGGAAGTTATCCAGCCGGAAGGTTTGATCATCCCGATGCTTTCTCTTTCTTCAGTCGGCATATTGCTGATATGAAGATTGGCATAGGCAGTGCCGCAGCGATTCAATTCATCTAATTCGGAGTATATTTCAAATACTTCGGTATTGTTTTTTTCTTCCTCAGTAAAATTGGGAATGTTGTTATTTAATTCAATATAAGGAACGTCCTCTTCTGTCAGCAGGCTGTATTCCTCAGCAGCATCAGAAATAGGTACTGAGGAGGGAATCTCTTGGTTTTGATTGGCCGATATGCCGGTACATCCGGCAATCAGTGTCGTGCTGAAAAGCAATATCAATATTTTAGTTAAGATTTGTTTCATGTTTTTCTCCTTTACACATTCATTGCTCAAGGTAATTATAACATAGAAAAATTTTGAAAATAGGCTTGCCCTTTTGAATGAAAAGTGGTATTTATTGTGCAAATTCTATATTTACAAGTATATAGGTCAGGTGTAAAATAAAAGTGCATAAAATAAAACTTCAGGGCAGAGTGCAATTCTCTACTGGCGGTATACTCCGCGAACCGTAATGGCCGAATCGGTGCAATTCCGATAGCAACAGTGATAGTCTGGATGAAAGAAGATTTTTTTGCATTTTCCTATATAACGCAAAAAATGTACCTAGAAGCTCTATTTTAGGCACATTTTCTTTTTATTTAGGAGGGTATACAATGAATTTAGAAAAAACATCCAAAGAAATTATCAAAGCAGTGGGCGGCGAAGAAAATATTGTGCATTTGACTCACTGTATGACACGTTTAAGATTTACCTTGCAGGATGACAGCCTTGTTCAGACAGATCAGCTGGAAAAAATTGAAGGAGTCATGGGCAGTGTGAATGGCGGCGGTGTGTATCAGGTCATTATCGGGACAAATGTAGATAAGGTCTATGATGTGATATCCGCTCAATTGAATCATCAAAGTACAAAAGAAGAGAATAAAAAGGGACCGATCAGCCGTGTCTTGGATTTGATCAGTGCAACGCTTTCGCCATTGGTTCCGGTCATCATGGGAGCCGGCTTTATTTCAATTCTTTTGGCGTTATTGAATCAGTTCGGTATCTTAACATCCGAATCAACTACTTATACGTTATTAAATAATATTGCGAATTGCGTGTATTATTTCTTTCCGGTTCTGATTGCTTTATCTTTATCCTCTCGATTAAAGGTCAATCAGGTATTTGCAGTGATTTGTGCCTGCTTTTTGCTTTATCCGGATTTTACCAATATGTTTGCGGCTGCCAGTGAAGCTCAGACACAGGTGACTTTCTTTGCAGTACCGGTGTTATCAGCAACCTATTCCAAGCAGATCATTCCGATTTTCTTATCAGTGTTTGCGCAGAAATACATTGAAAAGATCGTATATCGTTTTACTCCTAAAGTGATCCGTTCCATGGTAGGTTCTGGAATCATCTTGATCTTGACGGTATTTGTGACAATTACTATTTTAGGACCTGCCGGAGCAACCTTGACGACTTGGCTGAATAATTTGGTTTACTTTATTGTAGACAATTGCGGATGGGTGGCTGTACCGATCATGGCATTCCTGAATCCATTCTTCTTGGCAACTGGTTTAGGCAGTGCCAATTTCCCGATTATGCTGATGAGCTATGTATCCAATGGCTATGAAGCTTTGATCTTACCGGCAGCTTTAGCCGGCAATGCTGTTCAGGCTGGTGCTGGATTTGCTGTTGCAATGAAGACCAAAAACAAAGAATTCAGATCCGTATCCTTTGAATCTGCTTTAACAGCTTTGATGGGAATTACCGAACCCATTATCTTTACGGTTCATTATCGCTTAAAGAAAACGTTCATACCCGTGATGATCGGCTCTGCCATTGCGGCTATTCTGCCGGGAATCACCGGGGTAGCTTGCTATGCCATGGCGACAGGCATCTTGTCCTTGCCGGCTTATCTGCCGGGAGGCGTTATGAATTTAGTATGGGCTTGTGTTACATTTGTTTCATCTTTGATTATTGGTTTTGTCCTTACTTACTTAACTAAATTTGAAGATCCAAAGGAAGGCCCTGAAGAATTGAATGCATAGAGATTTTGATTGCGGAGGTGTGCGATGAGTCAGAGAAAATGTTTATGGGGAGTGGCTTTATCAGCCGGACAGTGTGAAGGGGCTTATTTGGAGGATGGCAAGGGACTATCCTTGATTGACACGCTGGATATGTCCAAGGAGCGATGCTTCAAGCGCTTTCCGCTGCCTTCAAAGGATCAGTTTTATCCCAGTCATGAAGCCAGTGATTTCTATCATCACATGGAGGAAGATTTAAAGCTGATGAAGGAATTGGGCAGTCATTGTTTTCGGACTTCTTTTGCTTGGTCACGTTTGTTTCCAAGCGGACTTGAAGAAGTTCCGAATCCCAAAGGCTTGGCTTTTTATGATCGAATGATTGATTTATGCCATGCTTATGGAATAGAACCGATCATTACATTAAGTCATTTGGAAATCCCATATGCTTTGTATGATCGCTATGGCGGATGGGAAGATCGTCATTTCATTGACTGCTTTGTGCGCTATGCCAAGTGTGTGCTTGAACATTTCCAAGGCCGTATCAATTATTGGATTACCTTTAATGAAATCAACTGCACCCAGCATTTTCCTACAGTGGTCGGTGTCGGAGTTGATCGTGCTGAGCATCCGGCTTCCTGTCAATATCAGGCATTGCATCATATGCTGGTGGCCAATGCCAAGATCATCGAGTTCGGCAAGCAATTGGATCCACAAATGCAGATTGGCTGCATGATTGCCTATGGACCGATTTATCCGCTGACACCGGATCCTCAAGATGTCTTAAAGGCGAAAAGACAGGAAAGAGAAAATTTGTTTGCATCTGATATTATGATTCATGGCGAATATCCTTTTTATACGGATAGTTTCTTTCAAGAGGAAGGCATTCAGATTGAAAGATTGCCGGAAGATCTGGATCTGATCAAAGAAAATCGCATTGATTTTTTGGCTCTGTCGTATTACAACACGAATTGTGCAACAATCCATGAAGGAGAACAAAGCAACGGCAATTTATTCGGCGGTGTCAAAAATCCTTACTTGAAGGCCACTGATTGGGGATGGCAGATTGATCCGATCGGGATTCGAATCATGTGCAATACATTAGCTGAAAGATATCGAATTCCATTGATGATCGTAGAAAACGGCATTGGTGCCAAAGATGAGGCCATAGATGGAAAGATTCATGATGAATATCGCATTGCTTATCTGAAGGAACATCTTCTGCAGGTGGAAAAAGCCATTGAAGATGGGGTAAATCTGATTGCATATACGATGTGGAGCTTTATTGATATTATCTCTGCCAGCGGAGGAAAAATGTCCAAACGATATGGCCTGGTTTATGTTGACAGAGATGATGAAGGAAAGGGCACAAATCAGCGAATCAAGAAAGATAGTTTTGCTTGGTATCAAAAGTTTTTACAGGAAAGAAGATAAAAAAGAAAGCATCTTGTTCAGTCAAGATGTTTTCTTCTTATGGGGACTTATTTTGGCAAAGTAAATATTTTGTTAATAGCTTTTGATCTTACCTGCACCGGCTTGGGACGTATATTTCAATGTGAGAATATGATGGATTATGTTTCATCTCTTTTGGAACAATTTCCTTGCATGCGTATGGAAACAGCAATCAATCGTGATGAATTGATTGCTCATTATGCCGACAGTGTGGATGGCATTATTTATCATACAGTACAGTTCTGTGATAATTATGCTTATGAATATGCATGGCTCAAAAACTGGCTGAAACGTCCTTTGTTATTGCTGGAAACGGATGATACACGTCAAAACTATGGGCAGATCTTAACACGTATGGAAGGTTTTTGGAATCGCTGAATGATGAGAATAAGCTGCCGAAGAAAAAAATAGAAGGGAAGACTCATATGTATGTATTAGGAATCGACAGCGGTTCAACATCAACCAATGCTGTCATTATGGATCAAGACAGAAAGATTGCGGCGTTCAGTGTTGTTCGTACAGGGGCTAAATCCAGTGTCAGTGCGGATAAAGCTTTAGAAGATGTACTTCAGAAAGCAAATCTGAAAAGAGAAGATATTTCATGGATTGTTTCTACAGGATATGGGCGAGTGAGCATTCAGTTCGCCGATGAAAATGTGACTGAGATCAGCTGTCATGGCAAAGGAGCTCATTATTTTAATCCAAAGATTCGTACCATCTTGGATATCGGCGGACAAGACAGCAAAACCATTCATTTAAATGAATATGGAGAAGTCAAAGACTTTGTCATGAATGATAAATGTGCAGCCGGAACAGGGCGTTTCTTAGAAATGATTGCCCGTACTTTGGAAGTAAGCTTGGATGAACTGGGAGCGATTGCCTTAACTTCAAAAGAGAAGATTGAAATTACGAGCATGTGCTCTGTCTTTGCGGAATCTGAAGTAATTTCCTTGATTGCCAATAACAAAGAAAAGGCGGATATTGCCAATGGTGTCTGTCATGCTATTGCGAATAAAGCGTATGGCTTGATACAGCGTGTCGGCTTAGAGGGCGAATTTATGATGACCGGCGGTGTCGCAAAAAATCCTGGTGTTGTACGTGCAGTAGAAGAAAAAATTGGTTCTAAGCTTTATATTTGTGAAGAACCTGAAATTGTCGGAGCTGCCGGTGCGGCACTTTATGCATTGGAAAAATTAATGAGTGAATAAAAAAATAGCTGGCTTCAGCTATTTTTATTAAGTTGTCTGAATTACTTTCTGCCAATCGAGATGCCGGAAGTGCTCACTCAGAGAGGCAAACAGATAAGCATCTTTTTTGTGATAAATACCATAATAGACCGCATGTGCTTCTGGATCAATCAATGGAATATTGATGCGGTTCTCATTTTCCGGATCTGCCTGCAGCGTAATGCTGCTTTTGAAATTAGGCAGAGCAGAGGCTCTTGTCAGCTCTTGGAACACTTGTACGTCTTCCTGAATGAGCAAATGAGATTTGGGTATCTTTTTAACACAGATTTCATTCCAAAAACCAATGCGGGATAATAACAAGACACTTTGTCCATTGAGATCATCGAAGCTGATTTCTTTGAACATGGCCAATGGATGTGCCGGCGGTACCGATAAATATAAATTTTCTTCAAATAATGGAATCGATTCATAGCTTTCTTTATCAAGGGGATGATTTAAGACAATGAGTGAGTATTCATGATTTTTTAAGCCTTGAATCAAGTTTTCTTCATTGGAATCTAAGGTATCCTTGATTTTCATTTCATGCGCCGTTTCTTGAAAAATATGGCGCAGTCCCCAGATAGGAGCCGGAGCACAGGAACCAATGCTGATAAGAAATTTGCTTTGCTCAAATAATTGAAGTGTCCGAATCATCTGATCTCGGTCATGAACCAGTTTCTCCATTATTTCTACGGCCAATTTCCCGGTTTCATTCAAGGTCATCTTATTTTTCTTACGTTCAAAAAGAACGACTCCCAGATCTTCTTCTAAATGTTGAATGGAACGTGTCAGTGCCGGCTGGGAAATTAACAGACGCTGAGCCGCTTTGGATAAAGTGCCTTCTTGAGCAATAGCAATGAGCTGTTCCATTTGATAATATTCAATCACAGGACTTCCTCCTTCCAGTATGCGTTTTAATTATAGCACAATGAAATATTGATATTGTACTTTTTCTGACAAAACCACTACAATGAAATTGCAAGGAGGGATGAAATGGAATACAAAACATTAAACAATGGTGTATTGATGCCGATCTTAGGTTATGGAACATTTCAGATACCTTCCTCTTTGGCAGAGCAATGTGTCCGAAGTGCTTTTCAGAATGGCTATCGTCTGATTGATACTGCTGCAGCTTATTTCAATGAGAAAGAAATCGGACAAGCAATCAAAAAGGCAGATATTACTAGGGATCAGCTTTTTATTGCAACAAAGGTCTGGGTTCAGGATACCGGCTATGAAAATACCTTGAAAGCTTTTGAACAATCGCTTCAGAATCTTGGCTTGGATTACATTGATCTATATATGATTCATCAGCCTTATGGTGATTATTATGGCTCATGGAAAGCCATGGAACAATTGTATCGTCAAGGCAGAATTCGTGCCTTGGGTGTCTGTAACTTCTGCATGGAAAGATTTGTGGATTTATTCATGAATGTTTCTATTAAGCCCATGGTCAATCAAATTGAATGTCATCCTTTTTTCCAGCAGCGTTCCATGCGTGAAATGCTGAAGGAATATGGCTGTGTCATGCAGGCATGGGGGCCTTTGAATGAAGGACAAAGAAATATTTTTGATCATCCGGCATTAAAAAATATCGCTCAGAAGCATGAGCGAAGCGTAGCTCAGATTGTCCTGCGATGGCATATTCAAAATCAGGTATGTGTGATTCCCAAAACAATTCATCCAGAGCGCATGATTGAAAATCAAGCTGTCTTTGATTTTGAATTAGATGAAGAGGATCTGAAACAAATTGCCTCTTTGGATATTGGATACAGTGAAATCATTGATTATCAGTGCTATGCCACTGCAAAGATCATGAATAAATGTAAGATACATGATTAAGATAAGAAAGGAGAAAAAAATCATGAAATCATTTGAATTAAACAACAAACAACTTATTCCTGCTGTTGGTTTCGGAACCTTTTTGATTCCGAATAATGGACCAACCTATGATGCAGTATTGGCTGCTTTGAAGGCGGGCTATCGTCATATTGATACAGCTGCCGGTTATATGAATGAAAGCGATGTCGGAAAAGCAATCAAAGACAGCGGAATTGACCGCAGTGAAATTTATATTACTTCAAAACTGTGGCTGCAGGATTATGGCTATGAAAATGCGAAAAAAGGAATTGAAACTTCTTTGAGATTATTGGATGTCGATTATATTGATCTGTATTTGCTGCACCAGCCTTATGGTGATTATTTAGGAGCTTGGAAAGCTTTAGAAGAAGCGGTTCAGGAAGGAAAGATCAGATCTATCGGTATTTCCAATGTGACAGTAAATTTATGGAATAAATTCAAAGATGGTATGACCATTATGCCGGTGGTCAATCAGGTAGAATTCAATCCATTCACTCAGCAGAAAGAATTAAGAAAAGTCATGGATGAACATCAGATTCGTTTAGAAGCTTGGTATCCTTTGGGACATGGCAATAAAGATTTATTGGAAAATGAAATTATCAGCCAGTTAGCTCAGAAATATCATAAGAATGCCGGTCAGATCATTCTGCGCTGGATTTATCAGGAAGGAGTTATTTCATTGCCGAAATCAACGAATCCAAAACGCATGAAAGGAAATATTGATATTTTTGATTTTGAATTGACTGAAGATGAAATGAAAGCAATTCAAAGCTTAGATACAGGCAAAGGAACACATAATCCAGATGATCTTTCAAATGAAACAAGGTTGATGGGATTAAAAATTCATGATTAAATAGAGGTGAGATCATGGAAGAAGTATTGCAGTTATCCAGCCGGTTATGGCAGGCCATGCATGAAGAAGATGTTGAGTTTTTAAGAAATCATATTCATAAAGAAGCAGTCTTTGTGCACATGGGAGTTACCTTGCAGCGAGATGACGAATTGGATGTTATCAAAAACAGAGGCATTGTTTATAAAAACATTGATGTGGAAGATACAAGCATCCGTCAGATTGATTCCGTATTTATTGTTCTGACAAAACTGAAATTGACGGCAGTTGTCGGCGGCAATGAAGTAGTGAATCCATTTGTTGTAACGGAAGTATACAGTAAGGGTGACAATGAAGTAAAATTAGCTTCATTATCCTATACAAGAATTAATTATTAGGAGGTAAAAAAACATGAGAAAGAATTTTGGTGTAAAACCTTGGTTTTATCCGCTGCCAGTATTGATTATCGGTACATACGATGAAGAGGGCAAGGCAGATGCAATGAATGCCGCTTGGGGAGGTTTGTATGAATCAAATCTAGTTGAGCTTTGCTTGAGTGCCGGGCACAAAACAACAAAGAACATTCTGAAAAAAGGAGCATTTACGGTCAGCTTTGCGGATGCTGCTCATGTAGCAGCTTGTGATTATGTCGGAATGGTTTCCGGAAACAATACGCCGGATAAGATGGAAAAAGCCGGTTTTACGACAACCAAGAGCAGTTTTGTGGATGCACCGATCATTGAAGAATTGCCGATGACTTTGGAATGCCGTTTACTTAAGACAACTGAAGAAGGCAATATTATTGGTGAAATTATTAATATCAGTGCTAAAGAAGAAATATTGGATGAAAATGGTATGATTGATATTCAGAAATTAAGACCAATTTCATTTGATCCTGTCCGCAATGATTATGTTGTGATGGGTGAAAAAGTAGGCAATGCTTTTTCAGATGGCAATCAATTAAAATAATTTATAGATACAGTTCAGAAGGTCCTATCAAAAATAGGACTTTTTTTATGCAGACGATGAATTAATAATTCTCTAACATGTTTTTAAAAAATTGAAATAATAAAAGTGAATAATATAGGCGTAATGATAAAAGAGGCAAAAGTATTGTTCAATAAAGAAATAATAGCTGTGATTATGGCGGCAGGTTGTTTGGGAGCAGCTTGCTGATCAAGAAAAAGGCTCATACGATGCTCAGAAACATCCTTGGCGATTCGTAATTGTGTGATCCGTGTACGGATAAAATCTTCATATGGCGTATCAAGCAATGCGTTCCCTCCCTTCGTTAATTATTCTATTACGAATCCAGATATATGGTTGGTAATAGAAAAACGAATTTTAACTTTGAATCCCTTGTGATTGGTAGTATAACTATCAATACAAACAATTATTGATGATTACATTTTTAATTAGCCGATTGGAGAGGATTTTATGAATATATTCACTGTCAGTTTTCTTGGTCACCGTCAAATAGACAATATGACTAAAGTCGAATCCCAGCTGGAAAAAATCATTTATGCCTTGCTAAATCAAAAAGAATTTGTTGAGTTCCTAGTGGGGCGTGAAGGAGAATTCGACCAACTTGTATCCTCTACTGTACGAAGATGCAAAAGGAAACTCAGAAACGATAATAGCTCTCTTATCTGGATCATGCCTTATGTCACTGCTGAGTATCGTGATAACGAAACTTCATTCCTTGATTATTATGATGAAATCGAAATTTGTGAACAGGCTTCAATAGCTCACTATAAATCTGCATTTCAAATCCGAAATAGAGCAATGGTAGATCGTTCTGACCTTGTGATTTTATATATAGAACATTTGTCTGGTGGTGCTTACCAAACTTTTCGGTATGTTCAAAATATCGAAAAAAAACATATCAATTTAGCCAATGAGTTGGATTAATTCATCTCAAACTATAGGAGGAACAATGTGTAAGAAAAGAAAGATTTTAATGTTTGCTGTTTTTTTATTAGCTTTATTGGCAGTGGCAACGCTTTTCGCAAAAAAACAAATGGCAGCGCAATGCTTTATCTGATCCTAATAAAGTAATCCAACGAATAGAAAATGCTCTGGGTGAAGATTTAAAAAAACAAAAAATGACAGAGATTGTAGCGACTTTAGTTTATAGTGATGGAAATGAAAACAATAACATCAATTATCATATCCTAAAAACAACTTACTATGAAGCCGATCCAAATGAAGTTACCGGTTTAAATGTAGATGCACTCAAAATACTTTTTGCTCCTGATACCGCAATTAGTTGTGAAAATATGAAAATACAGGAGTGGGATGCTGCACTATACAAAACCACGGAACAATGATATCTTTGCTGGACATATTCTCCAGAAGTTAGTTATGTTTTGGAATATGATCCAGCTGCTGTTTCTGATGAAGAAGTGATCAGAATGGCACAAAGTGCAAAGCCTGTTGAGAATTAAAAGTAGCCACCGTTTGCTCTAAATTTGAAGCAAGAACTTAACATACATCTTTCTTCCCAGTCAGCTGGCTGAATATCTATCTTATAGCTTTGTTCATAACGATTGATTCAATAAAAAGCCCCACCTGAAATTAAGATAATCAGGTGGGGCTTTTGAGTTAATTGTCATGTTTAGCTTTATATTGTGTTAGGTGATTGAAGTCATCTTCATTTAAGGATACTGTCTCTTTATTTTCACATAAGGACAATACATAATTAATAAATTGCATTCTATTTTCTGTTCGTTCACTGTAATATTTTCTAACCGTCGGATCATTAAAAAACTGCACCTTATGATTTACAGCAGGTTTATATTCTATCATGGATTCAACAAGATATTCTATATCATCTTGCATTTCTGGCGGATACTCTTCTTCAATTAGAGCATAAACACTTGCTGTTATCAAATTGCGATCATCGTCCCATTCTTCTTCGGAAGAATAATACTGTGGACACAGAAAAGGGAAATCTTTAAGCAATTCTCCTTTACGACAACAATCTTCAAACACAATAAGAGCTACATCTCGTTCTTTATTTTGGATAGAAAGAAAAATCGTATCTTTGTAGTTGAATTCTAATTTAAATATATAATTTACCATTTCACCACACTCCTGCAAATGTTAAACAGCAGCTAACAATGCAGGAAGAAATTCAGGTGCTACAAAGGCAACGCCTACAGCTGTGACAAAAATACCGGCTGCAATCAGCAGGTCTTTATTCACAGACAAATTCAATTTTCTGCGATGGATCTCTCTTTTCGCTTCCTGCATTTTTTTCAAATCTTATTGTCCTTTTTTATAATCTTTTGAATCTTTAACTTTCTTCTGGACATCTTTAGGAACTTTCGAACCGTCAAGAGTTTTCCCATGACTTGGTGTTCCATCTACGTTTTCTACACCATGAATATTTTTTTTATTATTATCTACATGTACATGGGGCTTAGCATTGTCAGAAGACGGTTTATCAACTCTATATGTCCAACCTTTTCCTAAATCATGTGTTTGTCCATAGCCTCTAGTAGCGATCACATCATCTAAGACAACTGGCTGAGTCCCTGAATATGAACCGGTTTCCACCCCCAAAGCTTCAAGGGCAACCTGTAACTGTTTAGCGGTTTCATCTGTGGCTTCACCGTACCGCTCTCTTTCTGATTCTGCTTTTTGTACAAGCTGTTGTATTTTGTGCAATGTACTATTTTGCTCTGCGGCAAAAGCTGTAGTACCCGTTGCAAATACCATTGTTAAGACCAAGATAAAACTCATGATTTGATTTGCCAATTTTTTCATTGAAATATACCTCCTCATATTTGCTTAGATACTAATGTTGATCGAATCAATCTAACATGAGGACAGTATAAATCTCATTTCTTATTTTCTGGCACATCAAATCCTTAATAATTCCTGAAATATTCAAGAGAATAAATAAAAAATGCGCAAAGCCTTTATTTTATAGGGCCTTGCGCATATTTATGTTTTCACCTATTAGGTGTTTCATTTATAAGTGCGATTCCTGTATAATATGGTTAACAAAAAATCTATACAGAAAGGAATCGCATTATTATGATATAAAAAATTACACAATTTGACAACTATAATTTTGATGGCGGCAATCTTTCCAGTGACGGCGGATTTATTCTTTTAAGTCAATTTATCAAAAAAAAATCATCTGCTCGACTATTTGAAATCGTTGCCTTTTTTTGATACTCGCAAAAAATGTATTCATTCAAATGATAATATTCTTACTCAAATAATTTCACGCAATCTCATGGGATACTTCAATCAAGTTGAACAAGAAGTTCTTATTCATGATCCTCTACTTTTTAACGATTCTCCGGTTGCAAGTCAATCAACTGTTTCTCGTC
>CALUVS010000029.1 GCA_944324265.1 uncultured Traorella sp. | reverse complement strand
GGAAGAAAAGTAAAAGAAAAGACTTAAAACAAGTCTTCATTTTGATATTTATGTTATTTTTGGGTGTCAAACTCCCGCGGCTGCGGTGTAAGAGATATCGTGGAAGATGAATATACAATTACTTTGCCGCTGACTGAAATGTTTCCGGATCTGAATGACGGTCACTATCGCATCAGCTTCAATATTTCAAAAGAACAAGAGGACAGTACAGGTTTTGATGTAAGTGCAGAATTTGATTATCAAAAGGCATTCTAGTGCCTTTTTCTTTACCTTCAATGAGGTTGTTGTGTATAATAATATCACTTGGAGGATTGTTATGAAACTGATATCGTGGAATGTAAATGGATTGCGTGCATGTGCGCAAAAAGGTTTTTATGAATTTCTGCATGAATCCAATGCAGATGTTTTCTGTATTCAGGAAAGCAAAATGCAGGAAGGTCAGCATGATTTTTTAACTGAACATTATCATATTTATATGAACAGTGCTGAAAGAAAGGGCTATTCCGGTGTTATTACTTTTTCTAAAACTGAACCTTTGTCGGTCACAAAGGGCATCGGTATCGAAGAACATGATCATGAAGGAAGAGTGCTTACTTGTGAATATGAACATTTTTATGTAGTGAATTGCTATACCCCTAACAGCAAAGAAGAACTGGCACGTCTGTCTTATCGGATGGAATGGGAAGATGCTTTTCGTGCTTATCTGAAGAAATTGGAAGAAACAAAACCGGTGATCTTATGCGGAGATCTGAACGTGGCTCATGAAGAAATCGACTTAAAGAATCCGAAAACAAATCATAAGAATCCAGGCTTTTCGGATGAAGAACGTCAGAAGTTCAGTGAATTGCTGGATGCTGGGTTTATTGATACATTCCGTATGCTTTATCCAGATACTGTCAAAT
The DNA here is from genome assembly GCA_944324265.1 of uncultured Traorella sp. Lineage (GTDB taxonomy): Bacteria > Bacillota_I > Bacilli_A > Erysipelotrichales > Erysipelotrichaceae > Traorella. Next base: position 24,759 of record CALUVS010000029.1, on the reverse strand, counting down.
ATTCTTGGTGGAGCTATCGTTTCAATTCCCGTGCGAAAAATATCGGATGGCGGATTGATTATTTTGTGGTGAGTGAATGTTTGAAAGATAAGGTCAAGGATGCCATGATCTTTGATGAGGTTTATGGCAGTGATCATTGTCCGATTGGGCTGGAGATTGAAGCATGAAAGGATTTATTTTTGATTTAGACGGAACCTTGCTGGATTCAATCGGTTTGTGGCTGGATATTGATATCCGTTATATGCAGACACATGGCATTGAATATAAAAGAGAGTATTCGGATGTCATCAAAACATTGACTTTTGATGAATGTGCCCATTATTTCCGAACAGTTTTGGGTGTTGATCGCAGTGAAGACGAAATTAAGCAGGATTGGCGTGAAATGTCTTATGATGCTTATGCTCATACATTGTCTTTGAAACCGTTTGCCAAGGAATTTGTGCAGCAATGTGCTAAGCAGGGACGCTGTATCATTGCTACCAGCTGTCAGAAGGAATGTGCTTTGCAGGCATTGAAGCGTTTGGATCTGTTGGATTATTTTGAAAATATCGTCACAACCTTGGATGTCGGAAAAAATAAAGAATTTCCGGATGTTTATTTGGAATGTGCTCGGCAATTGAATCTGCAGCCGCAGGAATGTATCGTCTATGAAGATGTCGTCAGTGCGGCGAAAACAGCCCGTCAGGCGGGATTTCAGATTGCCGGTGTCTATGATAAAATGTGGGAAGAAGATCAAGAAGAAATGAAACAGTATGTTGATTGCTTCATTTATTCATTTGAAGAACTGCTTGATCAGAAGCAATAGTAATTGCATCAGTTCTGTGCTAAAATAGATAGGTAAGGCTGGTGAAGAAATGATAGCATTTGTGAAAGGAAAAGTATTCAGTATTTCGAATGATTCAGTTGTACTGGATAATCAGGGGATTGGCTATCGTATTTATACGGCAATGCCGCAGCAGTATGTTATCGGTGATGAACTGATGCTTTTAACCTATCAATATGTTCGTGAGGATGCGATGCAGCTATATGGCTTTGTTTCTCAGGAACAATATGATCTGTTTCTGCGCTTGATTGATGTCAAGGGCATGGGATGCAAAAGTGCAATGAATGTGCTGGCAAGTGCCAGTGTCGGCAATCTGGTAGAAGCTATTGAAAACGGTGATGTCGCTTTCTTGAAGACAATGCCGGGAATCGGTGCGAAAACGGCCCAGCAGATCGTATTGGATCTCAAAGGAAAATTAGTATTGCATGAAGAAAATCTCAAAGAAGAAATGGATGCGAATCTCATTGATGCCAAGGATGCATTGATTGCTTTGGGATATAAGGCCAATGAAGTGCGCAGTGTCTTGAAAGAGGTCAAAAAGCAGGATTATAAGAACACAGATGGTGCCATTCGTTTGGCATTGTCCATGTTTATGAAAAGGAAGTAGATATGATGGATGAGCGAATTGTAAGCAGTGAAGAATTAACAAATGATGAAGATGCTTCTTTACGTCCGCAGACATTGGATGAATATATCGGGCAAAAGGATCTGAAGGAAAATATGCGGATTTATGTCAAAGCAGCTTTGCAGCGTAATGAAGCTTTGGATCATGTATTGCTGTATGGTCCGCCCGGACTTGGAAAAACAACTTTGTCTTATATTTTAGCGAATGAAATGCATACGCATATCAAAACAGCGAGCGGTCCTTCGATTGAAAAAGGAGGAGATCTGGCAGCCATTTTATCAACATTGCAGCCCGGAGATATCCTTTTTATCGATGAAATTCATCGTTTGCCAAGAATGGTAGAAGAAATTTTATATCCTGCAATGGAAGATTACTGCATTGATATTGTTGTCGGGAAGGATGCAACTGTGCGTACAGTGCGTCTGAATCTGCCGCCGTTTACGTTGGTCGGAGCGACTACGCGTGCAGGGGATTTGAGTGCACCTTTGCGTGACCGCTTTGGTATTGTAGCGCAATTGCAATATTATGATCTGGATGATTTATCCAGCATTGTCCTTCGTACTTCCAAGGTCATGGGCAATGAAATTGATGAGGATGCCATTGTAGAAATTGCCAGAAGAAGCCGCGGAACACCGCGTATTGCGAATCGATTGTTCCGGCGTGTTCGTGATTTTGCCCAAGTGATGAATGATGGTGTCATCTCAAAGGAAATTACCGATATGGCTTTGAATCGTCTGAAAGTAGATGAGATGGGATTGGATCAGGTCGATCACAAATATTTAAGAGGAATCATTGAACGCTTCAAGGGAGGACCTGTCGGTCTGGATGCCATTGCCAGCAGTATTGGTGAAGAAGCAATGACATTGGAAGATGTCTATGAACCTTATTTATTGCAGATAGGATTTATCAATCGTACACCGCGAGGACGTGAAGTAACGAAAAAAGCTTATGAGCATTTAGGTATTATTTATCAGGATGGATTATTTTAATCCATCTTTTTTCTTGCAAAGGCGCTGCATAAGGCATAGATGAGCAATTTCATGAATAATACAGCAAAATTAATAATATTCTTTTCCATTGGAATCATAAAACAAAGACCCATGATCAAAGCAACTCCTAATGCAATAAAAAAAGTTTTCTGATGAATTCGTTTTCCTAAAACTATACCGGCAATCCCATAAATGATAAAGCCTAAGAGAATATGCAGCCAAGAGCTGATCTGAGGATTAATCAGCTGAAGCATGAATAAAAGTGCCAACAATAAAGATACTAAGAGTGATAAAACAAATAATACAGCTAAAGAGCTAAGAATTGAAATCATTTTTTCTTTCATAATTCACCTCTTTTTGTATTGTATGACAGTTCGATAGAGAATATGTGGAGGGCTTATGGAAGAATACTTGCTGTTAATTGTCAAATGCTTCTTTTTTTATTTTGTGATCATTGTGGCACTGCGCATTATGGGCAAAAGAGAAATCGGTGAATTATCAATTTTTGATATTGTAATTTATTTAGTTATGTCAGAATTATTGGCCTTAAGCTTAAATGATGGACATGCTACAATTATGAAATCATTGGTGCCTTTAGTGACACTGGCAGCTTTGCAGATCCTAGTATCCAAGCTTATCATGAAATCGGCAAAATTTCGATCTTTGATTGATGGCGAACCGGTCATTCTGATTTATCATGGAATCATTGATCAGCAAGCCATGAGAAAGGAAAGATATAACATTGATGATTTGATGCTTCAATTGAGAAATAAAGAAATCGGAACACCGGAGGAAGTCGCTTTTGCCATCTTAGAAACTAACGGAAAGCTTTCAGTTTTAAAGGCCAATGACAATAAGATGAAATATCCGATTCCGCTTATTCAAGACGGAGAACTGGATGTTTCTTTATTAGCACTGATACATTTGAAAAAAGAAGATATTGAAAAGGAAATGAAGCGTCAGCAAATAGAAAAAATAGAAGATGTCTTTCTTTGTCTTTATCAGAAAAACGGCTTCTATTTTCTTAAAAAATCTATCTTAACTCCCAAAATGCGACGATAACATGAAATCCATGCAGCAAGGTTGTCAGTACCATTCCTGAGCATAAAGCATAGATCAAGGTTAATTCATGAAAGATAACAGTGAAGAAAAACAGGATAGCTAAGCGAAGAATACAGCCCATCACTGTATCAAAGAGGGCTCGTTTGCTTCGGTTGAGAGCATGCAGAACACTGCTTAATACCGGCTGTAGCGAATAGATCATAAACGGAATGGACAGCATTCGCAGAAATGAAGCTCCCTGCGGATTGCCGTAAAACAAAGTAAGCAATTCATTTGCAAATAAAAAGCAGATCAAAGAACAGACTACACCGATGCTCAAGCAAACGGAGAAGATCACATAAAAGATTTTTTTAGCTTTTGCGATATGACCATGACTGAATTCATACGTAAATGATGGCAGCAAAGCACTGGACAGCGTAACTGAAATGAAGCTTGGCATCGTGATCAAAGGCATCACATAGCCATTGAGTATACCATAGGCTTCACTCATGGATGAAGCATTGGCGGCAAAGGCTAAGAAGATCATCGGTTCAATAAAATAAGTAAAAGAGCCGATAAAACGGGCAGAAGTCATCGGAATAGATAATTCCAGTATTTCACTGAAATGATGAATCTTCAGGACTTCATGATCATATTTCATCGGTTTTTTATCCCAATACATGACAATGAGCATAAATAAGGTGCTGCCGCATTCACCGATAAATATAGAAAACATGGCTCCTTGAGCCAGATGCAGCGGACTGATAAATCCATTTTGGAAGAATAGAATCAGATAAATAATTCGGAATATTTCTTCAAAAATCTGTGAAGCACAAGCAGTTGCATGATGCTGCTGTCCTTGAAGGATTCCTTTCAGAATACCGCTTAAAGTAACCATCGGAATCATGGCAATCATAGCTTTTAATAAAAGTTCCATATCTCCTCGCTGAAAAATCATCACAGATAAGCGGGGAATAAAGAACAGAAAAATCAAAATCAGACAAGTATTGTTCACAACACTTAAGATCAAAGAAGCCATAATACTGATATATGGCTTTTCTTTTTGGGCAATCACTTTGCTTAAAGCCGAAGGAATACCCATCTGTGCCAATGCAATCAGAAAAACAAGTGTCGGCATAGCTAAGGAATAATAACCCATGGCTTCACTGTTCAGTTTTCTTCCCAGATAAATACGAACACCAAAAGAAAGTATCTTGGATATGGCTGATAAAACGATCAGAAGCAAGGTTGATTGGAATATCTTTTTTTTCAAATTTTCACTCCACATTTTCCAGTATATGTTTTATAATAAAGGGGTATGATTGGGGGCATTGAGATGGACTTGAAACATGATGGACAATTGGGACTGGCCATTGCCATCAAGACCGCCCAGATTCAGCGTACGACGCTGCGCTCCATAACGGAAGACCATGTAAGAGCTTGTTTATTGGGCTATACGTGGTTCGATCATAAGCCAAAAACATTGAATGAGGCTGTAAATGATATACTGAATTTGAATGTGAATGAAGTGATCGCCTATTTGTCAAATCAGGCCATGATCCTTGGGGGACAGATAGATATGGAAGATCTGGATGAGCTTGTAGAGAAAGAGTTAAGCTAGAGTGAAAGTTTCACTCTTTTTTCATATAAAAAGCACTGTCAAGACTATACAATAAAATGTTTTATTGTAAAATAAGAATGGACATGAGAATTTTTTTCAAAGGAGGACTATCATGAATATTGCATTTTTTTTGACTCCAAAATTCAACACCGCCTATTTATATGATTATTACACAATAAGACAAGGCTTGGAAAAAATGAGATACCATGGCTATACAGCAATCCCTGTCATCGACAAAGATAATCAGTATGTCGGAACAATCAGTGAAGGGGATTTTCTTTGGTATATCGTGGATGAAGAAAAAGAAGATCTGAGAAAAACAGATATTCGAAACTTAGAGGAAGTTCGCATCAAAGATGTGATTCATATGGAGAAAAATCCGCCGGTAAGAATTACAGCCAATGTGGAAGAATTGGTTGTTTTAGCATTAAAACAAAGCTTTATACCGGTCATTGATGATTATGGTACTTATATTGGGATTGTGACACGTAATAAGATTATTGAATATTACTATAAAAAATCATTGCAGATATAAAAGTCCGTCCGATTTGGACGGCTTTTCTATGACGACTTTTCTTTAAGCAAAATCACTGTTAAAATAAAACAAGAGGAGTAAACATATGAAACAAAATTTGCATACCCATTCTATTTTCTGTGACGGAAAAGACACGATTGAAGAAATGGTCCGTCAGGCAATTCAGCTTCAGTTTTCTGTATTGGGATTTTCCGGACATGGCAACAGCCGCAATATTGATCAATATTCGATGGAAGATGAGAGGGTAAATCAATACATTCAGGAAGTAAGAAGAATTCAAGTGATGTATCAAGATCAAATTCAGATTTACTGCGGCATTGAACAGGATGCTTTGGGACGGAAATATGATCATAAGGATTTTGATTATATTATCGGCAGTGTGCATTATATTCCGGTGAAGGAATCTTTTGGCTGTATCGATCAAAGCAAGGAAATGACTGAAAAAATCTTAAAGGAAGGTTATCAGGGAGATTTTATTGCGTTGGCACAGGCTTATTATGAAGAGGTCATGAAGCTGGCAGAGGAAGAGGAAGTGGATATTATCGGTCATTTGGATTTGCTGATGAAATTCAATGAAGATGAAGAAATGATTTCGATGAATGATGAAAGATATCTGAAATTGGCTTATCGGTGCATTGATGCTTTGATTGCCAAAAATAAGATTTTTGAAGTGAATACAGGGGCTATGGCCAGAGGATATCGTCTGACCCCTTATCCGCATCAAACCTTATTGAGATATATTCATGAAAAAGGCGGACGTATTTGTCTGAACAGTGATTGCCATGATAAGAATAAGCTGGATCATGGCTTTGTTCAAGCAATGCAGATGATTCGTAAGTGCGGTTTTACGCATTTGATGGCTTTGGGAAAAGAGGGCTTTTATGAAAAGAAGATCACTGATTTCTATCCTTTGAATCAGATAGTTGAATGTGTTCCGAATTATTCCATCAGCACGGATGAAGCTGGAATCCAAAAAATCCTTGAGCCTTTTATAAATCAGGAAAATGTTTATTTGGTGAATGCAGAATCTGATGTGAATTATAATCGAACCGTTGTTACTGTCATGGGAGAACCGCAGGCCGTCAAGGAAGCAATGGTTTTAAGTGTACAGGCTGCAGAACAGGTGATTGATCTGAATAAGCATCATGGAGAGCATCTGCGCATGGGAGCTGCAGATGTCATACCTTTTATTCCGCTGCGCAATATGAGCCTGGAAGAAACCATTCAGCTCAGTGAACAATGTGCTCAGGAAATCTATGAATCAACACAGATTCCGGTTTTTCTCTATAATCTGTCTGCGAAAAGAAAACAATGCGAGAAATTGCCGGATATTCGAAAAGGTGAATTTGAAGGCATGAAGGAGAAATTGAAGGATCCAATGTGGCATCCGGATTTCGGCAGCGAAGTTCATCCGACAGCCGGTGTTTGTGCAGTAGGTGCTCGTCAGCTGCTTGTGGCCTATAACATTGATCTGGATTGTGCAGATATTGCTATTGCAGATGCAATTGCAAAAGCAATTCGTTTTTCTTCCGGAGGTTATCGCTATGTTCAGGCGAGAAGTGCTTTTTTGAAAGATCAGGGAAGAGTGCAGGTAACTGTCAATCTGACTGATTTTCATCAAACAGCTTTGTATCGTGTTTTTGAAGCTGTTCAGATGGAAGCGAAACGATATGATGTTCAAGTGATTGGTTCAGAGATTATCGGGCTTGTTTCGCTGGATTGTCTGAAAGAATGTGCGGCGTATTATCTGAAGAAAAGGGAAGTCAGTCAATTGAATCTGAGCCGAGCTGAAATTGTACAAGTGTGCATCAAACATTTGAAGCTGCATGATTTTGATGAAAATAAAGTAATTGAAACCATGCTTGAACATTTGTGAAACTTTGATTTTGATGATGTGAAAGCACAACAATTGTGATATGATAATAATGTTAGAGAAAAGAATTCACTTTCTCATAATGGGTATATTAAGAAAGGAAACAAGAGGATGAATGATAACAAGATGTGGGCACTTGTCAAAGAAGAAGCCGGTGCTGGCTTAGCTTTGAAACGTGTGCCGATTCCAAGTGTTGGAACAAATGATGTAAAGATCAAAATTCACAAGACCGCTATCTGCGGAACAGATGTACACATTTATCAATGGAATGAGTGGGCGGCTCATACGATTGCAATCGGACAGACAGCCGGCCATGAATATGTTGGTGAGATCGTTGAAATGGGGGCAGGTGTACAAGGATATAAGATAGGGGATATTGTTTCCGGAGAAGGTCATATCGTGTGCGGAAAATGCCGAAATTGTCTGGAAGGACATAAAGAAAACTGTAAGGATGCTAAAGGAGTCGGCGTCAATCGAGATGGTGCTTTTGCGGAATATTTGGTGATTCCGGCTGCCAATGTCTGGCCGACAGATCCTGCCATTCCGGAAGAAATTTATGCGATCTTTGATCCATTCGGCAATGCCACGCATACAGCACTTTCCTATGAGGTATTAGGAGAAGATGTACTGATTACCGGTGCTGGTCCGATCGGTATCATGGCGGCTGCCATTGCACGTTTTGCCGGTGCGCGTCATGTTGTGATCACAGATTTCAATCAATATCGTTTGGATCTGGCAAAGAAAATGGGAGCTACTCGCACAGTGAACCTTTCACAGGAAAAACTGGAAGATGTCATGAAGGAAATCGGTATGCGTGAAGGCTTTGATGTCGGCATGGAAATGTCCGGTGCTCAATCCGGTTTCAGAGATATGGTTGAAAATATGAAGCATGGCGGCAAGATTGCTGTGTTAGGTCTGCAGCGTCCGGATGCGACCATCAATTGGGAAACTGTTATCTGGAATGGTTTGAATATCCGCGGTATTTATGGCCGTAAAGTATGGGATACTTGGTATAAAATGACAACTATGCTTCAGGCTGGTTTAGATATTTCGCCGATCATTACGCATCGTTTGAATATCAAAGATTATAAAAAAGGTTTTGAAGCCATGATTTCCGGTCAGTCCGGAAAAGTCATCCTTGAATGGAGTGACTTGGATCAGCTGGAATATCAGCCTCAAAATGAACAATAGGAGGACAATATGGCACGTAAGAATGATATTTTAAGCATTTATGCAAAAGAAGTTGAAGACATAAAAGCTGCAGGGCTTTTTAAAGGAGAAGCACCGATTGCTTCTGCTCAGGGAGCCAGAGTCAAATTGGAAGATGGCCGTGAAGTCATCAACATGTGTGCAAACAATTATCTTGGTTTAGGCGATAACAAACGTCTGATTGAAGCCGCAAAAAGAACGTATGATGAAAGAGGTTATGGAGTGGCTTCTGTACGCTTTATCTGCGGAACACAGGATATTCATAAACAATTGGAAAAGAAAATTTCTGATTTTTTAGGTATGGATGATACGATTCTGTATTCTTCTTGTTTTGATGCCAACGGCGGTCTATTTGAAACTATCTTGACTGCAGAAGATGCAGTCATCAGTGATGAATTGAATCATGCTTCTATCATTGACGGAGTTCGTTTATGTAAGGCAAAACGTTACCGTTACAAAAATAATGATATGGAAGATCTGGAAGCAAAATTGAAAGAAGCGGAAGAAGCCGGGGCAAGAATCAAATTGATTGCCACAGATGGTGTCTTCTCCATGGATGGTATCATTGCCAACTTAAAAGGCATCTGTGATCTGGCTGATAAGTATCATGCATTGGTCATGGTCGATGATTCTCATGCTGTTGGTTTTGTCGGTGCTCATGGACGCGGAACTGCCGAATACTGCGGAGTAGAGGGACGTGTGGATATCATTACCGGAACATTAGGAAAAGCATTGGGCGGAGCCAGCGGCGGATATACAGCGGCTTGTCAGGAAATCGTGGACTTGCTTCGTCAAAGAAGCCGTCCTTATCTGTTCTCCAACTCTGTGGCACCTGCAATTGTCGGCGCCAGCTTAGAGTTATTTGACATGTTAAGTGAAAGCACAGAGCTGCGCGATCACTTGGAAGAAACTACTGCTTATTATCGTCAATTATTGGAAGAAAACGGCTTTGATATTATCAAAGGCACACATCCTTGTGTACCTGTCATGCTTTATGATGAAGTGACAGCCGCTGAATTTGCTTCTCGTATGATGGAAAAAGGCGTGTATGTTGTTGCCTTCTCTTATCCAGTTGTACCGAAGGGAAAAGCAAGAATTCGTACACAGGTATGTGCAAGTCATACCAAAGAAGATATTGATTTCATCGTTTCCTGCTTCAAGAAAGTCCGTGAGGAGATGGGATTGAATAAGTAAAAGTCCATTTATTGGACTTTTCTTGTATCTTTTGTGAATGCTCTTGTTTGACAAATATGGAAAATGTGACTAACATGTACATGAAAGGAACAAAAACATGATACAAGATGGAATTGTTTTGGGCATCATTGCCGTACTTGCAGTGCTTGTTTTATTGAAGATGAGAAAAGACAGAAAATCAGGCAAGACACATTGCGGCGGGGGATGCAGCGGCTGTGCTTTGAAAAACAGCTGTCATGAAATTAAAGAAAGGAAGGAATCATATGGTAAGTGAAAAAGTTTTAAAGGAATTTGCCAAATTAGCAGTAAGAATTGGTGTCAATGTACAAAAGGGTCAGCCTTTATCTATCCGCGGACCGATTGAAGCTTATGAATTTATCCGCTTATGTACACGTGAAGCGTATGAAGCCGGTGCCAGTGAAGTATTTGTTGATTACAATGATAATGTGCGTACCCGCATGAATTATGAATATGTCGAAACAGATGTATTGAAAGAAGTACCTGAATGGCGCATCATGAAAACAAAATATGGTATTGATAAAGGCATCTGTATGTTAAATATCGTATCTCCGGATCCTGATATGCTGGAAGGCATCGATCCAAGTAAGATCAAAGAAGTACAGATGGCTTCTATGAAAGCCAATAAACCTTTTTCCTACTACACAATGAACAATGTCGGTCAATGGTCTATTGTCGCATATCCAAATACGGTATGGGCGAAAAAAGTATTCCCGGATCTTAATGAAGAAGAAGCTGTGGAAAAATTATGGGAAGCCATTCTGCAGGCTTCTCGTGTAAGTGAAGATGGCGATGTTGTGGAAGCATGGGAAAAACACAACGCTGAAGTCAAGAAGCACTCTGAAAAGATGAATCAATTGAATTTCAAGTCTCTGCACTTTAAAAACAGTTTAGGTACTGATTTAACGGTAGGACTTGTGGAAGGACATGTGTGGGAAGGCGGCAGTGACAAAGCGTCCAACGGTGCTGTCTTCAATCCGAATATTCCAACAGAAGAAGTGTTCACGATGCCGGATCGATTCCATATTGACGGTACCGTTGTTTCCACAAAACCATTGTCTTATGGCGGCAAATTAATCAAGGATTTCAAACTGACTTTCAAAGATGGCAAAGTTGTGGAATACAGTGCAGAAGAAAATGAAGAAACATTGAAAAATATGTTGGAAACAGATGAAGGATCTGTTTCTTTAGGAGAAGTGGCTTTGATTTCTCATGATTCTCCGATTTCAAATCTGAATATTTTATTCTATAATACCTTATTTGATGAAAATGCTTCTTGTCATTTAGCTTTAGGAAGATGTTATCCATCAAATATCAAAAATGGTACTGAAATGAGTGAAGAAGAATTGATGGCTAAAGGCGGCAATCAATCAATGATCCATGTCGACTTCATGTTCGGCAGTGCAGATATGGAAGTCATTGGTTTGACACATGACGGAAAAGAAGTACCTGTATTTGAAAAAGGAAACTTTGTAATCTAAAAGGGCGAAAGCCCTTTTTTCATGAATTATTTTTACAAATGTTCTTGTTTCGTTTATAATGCTTGTGTTAGGAAGTGAATCAATGAAAAAAATGACCATCGGTCTTTTGGCCCATGTCGATGCCGGCAAAACAACATTATCGGAAAGCTTGCTTTATCAATCCGGCAATTTAAGAAATTTCGGCAGAGTCGATCATCAAAATAGGTTTTTGGATTATGATGCTTTGGAAAGAAAAAGAGGCATTACCATTTTTTCCAAGCAAGCTATTTTTGAATGGCAGGATGTCCGATTTACTTTGCTGGATACACCCGGACATGTCGATTTTTCCAGTGAAATGGAAAGAGTTCTGCAGGTATTGGATATGGCCATTCTGGTTGTCAGCGGAGTCGAAGGGGTACAGGCACATACTTTAACTATTTGGAAGCTCTTGCATCATTATCAGATTCCTGTTTTCATTTTTGTCAATAAAATGGACATTGCTTACCGCAGCAAAGAAGAAATCATGACAGAGCTTCATCAAAAGCTCTCGGATCATTGCATTGACTTTACATTGGAAGAATCGCTCAGAGACGAACAGATTGCCATGTGTCAAGATGAACTGTTAGAAGCTTATATGAATGAGCAGCTGACATTAACTATGGTACAGAAAGCCATTGAAGAAAGAAAAGTCATTCCTTGTTTTTTCGGCAGTGCTTTGAAGCAATTTCATGTCAAAGAGTTTTTGAATCTATTAGCTTCTGTCTCTTTTGATAAGTCTTATCCTGAACAATTCGGTGCCAAGGTTTTTAAAATTACGCATACGGATGGTGTCCGTTTGACACATGTGAAGATCATGGGCGGCAAGCTGGCAGTGAAAAGTGTTCTCCAAAATGAAAAGATAGATGAAATTCGTTTTTATTCGGGTTTGAAATATAAAATGAGTGATTGTGCAGAAGCAGGCGATATCTGTGCATTGAAAGGATTGACTCATGTACTGGCAGGGGAAGGACTTGGTTTCTGTGCCGATGAAAAAGCGCCGGTATTGCAGCCATATATGAATTACCGCATGATCTTGCCGGAAGGCTGTGATGTATTGAAGATGCTGGATCATTGTTCCAAACTGGCCGATGAAGATCCGCAGCTGCATGTTTCTTACGATCCTTCCAGCCAGCAGATACATCTGCAGCTGATGGGTGAAATTCAGATTGAAGTGTTGAAAAATATCTTTTTGGATCGTTTTCATGAAAAGGTGGATTTTGACACCGGAGTCATTCATTACATGGAAACGATTGAAGATTGTGTGGAAGGTGTCGGTCACTTTGAACCGCTGCGTCATTATGCCGAAGTGCATCTGCGATTGGAACCTCTGCCGAGAGGGAGCGGCCTTGTCTTTGAAAGTGAATGCAGTGAAGATGAATTGGCGAGAAATTGGCAGCGATTGATCTTAACGCATTTATTTGAAAAAGAACATAAAGGCGTTTTGATCGGAGCACCGATCACCGATATGAAGATCACGCTGATTGCAGGAAGAGCTCATCTGAAACACACTGAAGGCGGTGATTTCCGAGAAGCTACCTATCGGGCAGTTCGTCATGGCTTAAAAAAAGCTCATTCTGTGCTGCTGGAACCTATTTTTGAATATCGTATGGAAATTCCTGTTTCTTATATGAGCAAGGCCATCTTTGATATTGAAAATATGAATGGAACTTATGAAGCACCGATGATTGAAGATGATTTGTGCATCATTCATGGAACAGCCCCTGTAAAAGGCATGCAGAATTATCAGCAGAGTCTGATTCATGCCACAAAAGGAGTCGGAAGAGTCATGTGTACCTTTAAAGAGTATGCTCCTGTAAAAAATCAAGATACGATTATCGAACAATTCCATTATGACAGTGAAGCTGATCTGGATAATCCGACCGGATCTGTTTTCTGCGCTCAAGGAGCTGGTTTTTATGTGCCTTGGCAGGAAGTAGAAAACTATATGCACATCAAAAGGATGATCAAAGAAGAACCTATTGAAATAGTCAGCCGACCTCAGCGTGTCAAAAATGAAATTGATGAAAAAGAACTGCAGCGAATCTTTGAAAGAAGCATGCCGCAGAAAAAAAGAACTGTGACACGCAAGAAAAAAGAAACAGAAGAAAAAGTAGAAATTAGAAATACAATCAAACCGCAATGTCTTTTGGTCGATGGCTACAATATGATTTATTCATGGCCAATCCTAGAAGAACTTGCCAAAGAAGATCTGAATGCCGCAAGAGATAAGCTCATTGATATGATGTGTGATTATCAAGGATATCGCAATTGTCTTTTGATCTTAGTATTTGATGCGTATAAAGTGGCTGAGAATACCGGAAAAGTCAATTACAACGGCGCAATTCATGTCGTATTTACCAAAACTGCACAGACAGCCGATGCCTATATTGAAAAGGCCACGCATGAACTTGCGAATAAATACAATATTACAGTAGCGACCAGCGATGGATTGGAGCAGCTGATTGTAACAGGGCAGGGAGCCCGTCGTATGTCAGCCAGGGAATTATGGATTGATCTGAATTATTTGAAAGATTCAAGCAAACAAGAAATGACACGCTGGCAATCAAAAATCGGCAATCGTCTATTAGAGGATCTAAGAGAAATGGATATTGAGGAAGAGAAGGAGTAGGAATGCACATTTCAAAAGTTTGATTTTTTCATAATTGCTTAATTTTAGTGCTTTTTTAATGAAGTAATGAAAATAAATTTAAGTAATAGTAATCAAGAAAGGATAATTATGAACAATATAAATGTAGTACTTTTTCACAAATCATTCGCTTATCAATGTAAGGATCCTATTGATTTTATATACAAAAATACAATTGTAAAAATGTGTATAATTGACGATCGATTAAATATTGTATTAATCGGTAAAAATGAATCTACGTTGAAGAATCAATTCTATAAAATATACGATCTCTTGTTTTTAATGTTAGGTGCATACCCTCGAGTAATTAGTTTGCATTACAATGAATCTGAAGAGGATATGAACAAATGGGCAAGAAAATATTTCACTTCAAATCATTTTGCTCACGCAGAAGCTATAATTTGTGATATTACATCTGCTAATATAAATTCAAAAAGCCTTGACGATATGGATAATGTAAATAAACGATCGATTAGTTCAATAGCTTATATTGTTTCAGAATACTACGAACATGTTGTTGTCGATCATAGAATTGAATTAGCGTCACACACTATAGACGGCTTTTTTATGCATACTAAATTCTATAAAATTTTGTTGAAAGAAAAGAGGTCAAAATTTCCAAAATGCAAAGATACAACCTTTTTTGAAAATGTGGAAAGACTTTTTAAAATTTTCTTTAAGTATCATCAAAAATATGATTGTGAAATTTTAGAACACTTAGAGATAAATGAAAAAGATTTTTGTAATATCATTGCAGAGACAAGAAATGATTTTTCTCATATATTAGAAAATAAGAGCAAAAGATTAGTGTTTGGAAAAGATATGCTATATTTTATTTATTTGATATTTTATGCAGAAAGATTGTTCATTTTAATTGAAATTTTAGAACTTGAAATTAATGAAAATATGATTCAAGAATATTTATATATTATGCATGATTGGATTGATAAAATAGTAAATAATAGAGATGATAGAATCAAATCAAATTATTATATAAAGAGTAAGAGTTAATTAAATCGTAACTATAAATATCTGCCGATTCAAAATCTATGCAGAAACATCCGAAGGATTTTTATGAAGAAGCAATCTTATCTGCCCATAGCATTAATTATATTTTACGTTATCAGTATATTAGCAATTATGACTTTATTAGATGAAAGGAATTTACAAATCAAATTAGTTTTTTTAGCAACATCATTAGCTTTGATTATTTTTTCGATTTTATTGAAAGTAACCCAAAGAGTGTATTGGTTAACGAGTTATGATTATGAAGATTATACCAAAATGACAGAAACGGAACGTTTGGACATTTCTTCAATAAACAGTAAATTAATCGCTGATACCAATATCCTATTATGCATCTATATATTCATCTCAATTTATTTTAATCTGAATATTTTCATTGATGTATTGATCTTTCTTGTCTGCATTTTATTTATGTGTTTTACTGATCCCATGAAATTGAAATAATGAATGTAGAGATAATTTTTTGGATTTCATTGATTCACTTCAAATTTGTTAAATTATTTCATGTTAATATCCATTGCTTGCTGCAACACTCATGCACTCCTATAATGGCAGTAACAACTAAGGAGGTTATTTCTTATGCTGAATGAAAATATTAAAGCTATCAGAAAATCAAAAGGGCTTTCACAAGAAGAACTGGCCATTAAATTGAATGTTGTTCGCCAGACAATCTCAAAATGGGAGAACGGATTATCTGTTCCTGATTCCGAAATGCTCATCTCACTATCCGAAGTGCTTGAAACATCTGTAAGTACTTTGCTTGGAGAAACTGCTGCGGAAGTGAAAGCAGATGATTTAAAAACGCTTGCTGAAAAACTGGAGGTTATCAACCTGCAATTGGCTCGAAGAAAAAATGCTGAACGAAAAGTACTTCATTGGTTATTTATTTCAGTGTGTGCAATTCTGATCACAATTTTCATAGCTTTATTTGCAATCAATGGTTCTTATTTAAACTGGAATTATCATGATCCTGAAACAGCTGTTGCCGGAGCTGCCATTCATGGCTTTGAATGGCTGTTTGTTCGGATTGCACCGATATTTCTTATCGGTTCAGTTATCGGTGTTTTTATGACACGTAAGAAAAGATAAAAGATGCATCAAGATATCCGTTTGAGGATATCTTTTTGATTAAAGTAAATAACAAAATCAGAAATATAAAAGGGAAATGACGGGATGACATTGCTGATGATTTTTTCTGATAAAGAACGTATCGTTATTTAAATACATTGTTTTTAATGATTGTAAAGACTTTCAATCAAAATAATGATAAAATAAATAAGACATATGTAAATGTTCTTTTTTGAGGTGGATTTATGATAAAAGTTTTAAACAGTGTTCATGAATATAGGAACTTCATCAATGAAATAGGCAAAGATGAATTTTTCGGTGATCCCGGCTGCAAAAATGAAGAGAAACTGCAGTCAATGATATCAAATGCATTACAGGATCCCTCCAAACAAGTCATTGGTGTTTTTCGTGAGAATATAATGATTGGTTTTTTCATATTCTTAATTATAAAAGAAGATCAATATATAGAATTGCTTTTAGGATTGTCGAAAGAAAAACAAGCATATGATGAAATGATCCAATTTCTAAAACAGAATTATCCCGGATATCAAGCTGATTTTGTATATAATCCGAAGAACTATTTGCTGCAGGAGACACTTACTTCGCTGCAGGCTGAATTTGCGAAAGAACAGCAGAGGATGGTCCTTGATCATATCGTTCCTTATCAAAGCAATCATCAGATTGTTTTATATGAACCAAAATATAGGGAACAATATTGTGCCATTCATTTGAATGATTGTTATTGGACAGCAGAGAGGGTTATAGAAGCACCGGATGATTTTCGAATCATATTAGCTATTCAAGACGATCAGGTAGTTGGCTATATCGATATTACATATCAGCTGGAAGACAATGAACCTTTTGATGTATTTGTTAAAAAGGAGTATCGCAGACAAGGAATTGCCAAAGCAATGCTCGCAAAAGCAATTGAATTGAATCAGCCAAAGAAGATGTCTTTATTAGTGAATGTTGATAATTATCCGGCGATTGCCTTATATGAATCATTGGGATTTATAACAGTAAAAGATGAAAACAGTATTTTAGGAACGATTCAATGTTAGATTGACATTGATGTATATATGGGGTGGAAGAAATGAGAATATGTATTTGTGATGATGAAATAAGTCAATGCGATGTGCTGAAAGAGATGATCTTGGCTCATGGTGCACATGCAGTGACCGTTTATCACAGTGCTGAAGAATTATTATTTGAATGTGAAAATAATTATGCCTTTGACTGCATCTTCCTGGATATTCAAATGAAAGGAATCAACGGAATTGAATGCGCAAGAAAGATACGAGAGAAAGATTCTCATGTCATTCTTGTCTTTTTATCTGCCATCTCAGATTATGTTTTTGAAGGATATGAAGTCAATGCAATTCGCTATTTATTAAAACCTTTGAACGTTCAGAAATGTCATGAATTATTAGATATCATTCAAAATTCCATTGAAAAAGAAAGTGCATATCTTCTGATCAATAAAACAAAGATCAATTGTGATGATATTACTTATATTGAATCTTTTGGACATTACTGCAGCATTCATGCCAAAGAAGTCATTGAATCGAAGATTTCGATAGGAGAATTATGCAGACAATTGCCGGATGAATTCATTCAAGTACATCGATCTTTTCTAGTGAATTTAAAGCATGTAGAAGCTATTCAGAAGGATCAATGTATCTTAGAAGATCAAAGCATTATCCCCATCAGCCGAAGTTCTGTCAAAAAGGTCAATGAAGCCTTTATGGCCTTTATCAAGGGAGGACTTTATCTATGATAAGCCTATGCCTTTTAATCGGTTATTCTTTATTCAGCCAAAGAAAAACAACTCACTTTAAAAAAATACTTCTTTTATCTATATTTACGTTGATTCTAGGAATCATCAGTTTCTTGTTTCAAAAGGAAATGTTATGGATTGTTTTATTTTTCAATATTGTGATTCAATTGGCTTATTTTGATTATCAATATAAAGTATTTTGGCTTTCTTTTGTCCTGCAGATTGCTGTATTGATTTGTATATCAGCGATGAAAAATGAATGGCTGCTTGTTTTATATTTTATTTCGATTCGTGTTCATGATGATACATTATTGAATACTTATGAAACTTCCAGTACCAGCTATCAAAACAAACTATTGAAAAATCAAGTAGAAGAAGTTCAAAACATCTATATGACTATGAGAGGCTGGCGCCATGACTATCACAATCATCTGCAGTCTTTAAAAGCAAAGCTGAAGCAAAATCAAACCGAAGAGGCACTTGAATATTTGAATGAACTGGAAACAGATCTGGATGATATTCATCAAATTGTAGAAACAGGGAATATCAATGTAGATGCAATCTTGAATTCAAAACTATCTTTGGCCATTACTCAGGATATTGATGTCAATGTCAAAGTATCGATTCCATCTATTCTGCCAATCAGTGATATTGACTGCTGTGTGTTATTGGGCAATCTGGTGGATAATGCCATTGAATCCTGTCAAAAAGTAGAGGAAAACAAATATATTCGTTTGTATATCGGATTGTATAAAAAACAGCTTTATATCAGTATTACCAATGCGACAAATGAAGTAGTCAGAAAATTCGATGAAGAGTATATTACGACGAAGCGCGGAAACCACGGACATGGATTAAAGCGCATCAATAAAGTAGTTGAAAAATACCAAGGCTATATCAATCGAAAAAATGAGCCTGGAGTATTTGTTACTGAAATCATGCTGCCGATGAACCAAACGTGCACGAAATAAGTCCATTCGTGTACTTTTTTCATTGTTTGAAATAAATTAAGTTATACTGCAATTGAGGTGAGAGAGATGAAGAAAAAATATTCTGTATTCAATCAATACAGTTATATGTATCGCCATTTATGGAACTATAGTCCAAAATTGGTTCTGCATACCATTTTAGAAATTATAACCAATGGCTTATTGCCGCTGACATCTGCATTGCTTCCAGCCATGATTGTTGGTCTATTGGAAAATCAATGTGATCTGAAAGCCTTATGTCTTGTATGCTTGGCTGCTTTTGGCTCAGTAGGACTATTGCATGCAGCTGCTACTTTTCTGAAAAGAAAAAATCATTATATGCATATTTTCTATCGTGTGGAGAATCCTTATTTGATTTCTTTGAAAAAATCCATTACTCTTGATTATGTTTTATATGAACAAGAAGATGTTCAAACGAAAATGGAAAATGCCGGCGATGCATTGAGTGGAAATCATGTCGGAATCGAAGGATTTTATCATTATAATGTTGCTTTATTTACGAATATTTTAGGGTTAATTATTTACAGTATAGTTTTAGCAAATTGCAATCCTTTGATTGTGTTATGTCTGCTTGCAATATCTGTGATTCAATATGCTTTTTATTCTGTTGCCAAAAACTATGAAAACAAACACAAAGATGAACAGGCCACAAGAGAACGTCATCGTCATTATCTTTTTTCACAAGCTTATGATGTCAAAAGCGGAAAAGATATTCGTTTGTATCAATTACAAGACTGGCTGACAGGAGTCTATGAAAAATACGACAAAGAATATCAGAAACAAGCATCAAAAACACAAAGCCTCTATTATCTTTATGATTTAGTCGGGTTAGTCTTGCAGTTTTTCCGAGATGGAATCTGTTATGCTTATTTGATCTATTTATTGCTTCAGGGAATGAGTGTCAGTGAATTTGTTCTTTACTTAGGTGTGGTTCGAGGCTTTGGTTCTTGGTTTTCTCAGATCAGTGAAGCTATATCGAATGTTTCCAGATGCTTGATGGGTGTAGAAAGATTCAGAGAGTATGAAGATCTCAAAGATATTTATTATCACGATACCGGCAAGGAGCTGTCAGTCAAAGAAAATGAATCCTTTGATATTGTATTTGAAGATGTCTGCTTTGCCTATCCTAACAGTGATCGAATGATTCTAGATCACGTTTCTCTTCATATTCATTCAAAAGAAAAGATTGCTTTGGTCGGTGTGAATGGGGCAGGGAAAACAACCTTAGTGAAAATGCTATGTGGTTTTTATCGTCCGACAAGCGGAAGAATTCTGATTAATGGAATTGATATTACAGAATTAAATATTGAAAAGTATTTTGATCAAGTATCTGTGTTATTTCAGGATTCAGTTTTGTTTTCTATTTCCATTGCCGAAAATATTACCGGACAGCCAATTGATAAAATAGATCAAAAACGATTGAGTCAAGCCTTAAAACTCGGCGGATTAAGCGAAAAGGTAAATTCATTGCCAAAAAAAGAATTGACCTATATCGGCAAAGATATAGAAGAGGATGGTATTCAATTATCCGGCGGTCAGATTCAGAAATTATTTTTGGCTCGTGCTTTATATAAAAATGCACCGATGATCATCTTGGATGAACCGACAGCTGCATTGGATGCCATTGCAGAAAATGAAATGTACCAGCAATACGCTCAATTAGTCGAGAATAAAACTTCCATTTTTATCTCTCATCGATTATCCTCCACTCGTTTCTGTGATCGTATCTTATTTTTAGAAGATGGAAAAATCAAAGAAAGCGGAACTCATGAAGAATTAATGAATCTTGAAGGAAGTTATGCCAATATGTTCAATATTCAAAGTCAGTATTATGCGGAAGGGGATGAGTCCAATGAAATTCAATAATATGATGAACTACATGAAAAAATTCTATCGAATGATTCACAAAGATCATCCAAGAACACTCATATACACGATATTCGGCGGCATTATTCATGGTATCATTCCTTTCATTTCTCTGTATTATTCAAGCAAAATCATCGATTCACTGCTCCTCAGTGATACTGATTCCGCCATTGTTCGAATTGTAATTATGCTTAGTTTAGTTTTAATTTTAGGATGTATAGATCGTGCTATCTATCAGGCATTAACGGTTATCGCAGATGCAAGCTATTATTCTGTCTGGAAACAAACCTCCCACAAAGCTTATGTAATGGAGTATGAGGAATTTGAAAAAACAGAAACGATGGATAAGATTCGCCGTGCTCAAAATGGTTCTATTGGCAGCGGTGGTGTGGAAAGTCAAATCTTGGATACTCATACAATGATAGGTTTGTTAGTATCTGTATTCATGTCTTTTATATTCACGATTCAACTATTTGTGAGAGGAATTTATTCTGACAATTTTATCTTTTATTCCTGTGTGATTATATTTTTATTTATTGTGTTCTTTATCTTCGTCAATCTTGTACAAAAAAGAATGAATCAATATGAAATTGAACTCAATCACAGGAATGAACATGGAAATTCTATATCTTCCTACTTTATTAGCATCTGTCTTGATGTAAAAAACGGCAAGGATATTCGTTTATTCAAAATGACGGATATGCTTCTTCAGATTTATAAAAATATCATTGATTATGTGAATAAGACATTTTATGATTATGCCTACAAATCTGGGAAAGACAATGCAGTTATTGCATTTTTCACTCAACTATTGGCCGGTTTTGTTTATATCTATGTGGGAGTTTCTGTATTAGACGGCAATATCAGTATTGGGGATGTGTTGCTTTATACAGGAGCTATTACCAGCTTGGCCACGAATCTGAATCAATTCATTGCTCAATACAATGGTGTTGCTTATCGTTTTGAATATTTAGGTAATTTTGAAGAATTCATCAGCAGCAAAAATATGCATTATGATGGAACATTGCCGATTGAAAAAAGAGATGACCATGAATATGAATTTGAATTCAGAAATGTTTCCTTTAAATATCCAAATACTGATCATTATGTATTGAGAAATATCAATCTGAAATTGAATGTCAACAATCGAATTGCTATTGTCGGTCAGAATGGAGCAGGAAAGACCACTTTGATCAAGCTCTTATGCCGTCTTTATGAACCGACAGAAGGAGAAATTTTGTTAAATGGCATCAATATTGAAAAATATGATTATGAAGAATATACTCGTATTTTCTCCGTCGTTTTTCAAGATTTCAGATTATTCCCATTACCTTTGGATGAAAATATTGCCGGCAGTGAAGAAGTAGATGAAGAAAGATGCTTGGAAGTCTTAGATCAAGTTGGCTTAAAAGAAAAAGTCATGAACTGGCCGCAGCAGCAAAAAACGCGATTATATAAGAATTTAGGTGATGGCATCAATGTCAGTGGCGGAGAAGCACAGAAAATTGCCATTGCTCGTGCTTTATATAAAGATGCCCCATTTGTGATCATGGATGAACCAACAGCTGCATTGGATCCGATTGCGGAATCTGAAATCTATGAAAACTTCAATGAACTGATTCACAATAAGACAGCTATCTTTATTTCACATCGCATGAGTTCCTGCAAATTCTGTGATGAGATCATTGTATTTCAGGATGGTGAAATCATTCAGCACGGCACTCATAATGAGTTGGTTGAACAGGAAGGCTTATACCATGAATTATGGAATGCTCAGGCGCAATATTATGCTTAAATCAATATTAAAAAGGAGTGAAATAATGAATTATTCCATTGAAAAAGCTCAATTAAAAGATGCAGCAACGTTAGCTTATATTCAAACTGAAAGCTGGAAAGTCGGTTTTAAAGATATCTTGAGCCCAGATGCACTTGAAAAAAGCTGTGATTTGAGCCGAGTGACATCAATGTATAAAAAACTTTTGGAGCAAAATATCGGTTTTGGCTATATTCTAAAGATTAATGGAAAACCTCATTGCATTGCTTACTGGAATTCTTCTCGTGAAAAGGATATGTCTGACTATGCAGAGCTTCTCTGCATTCATAGTTTGCCAAATCAATGGAGAAAAGGATTCGGAAGCAAAATGATGGAAGCTGTTCTGCAGGATATGGCTGATGCCGGTTATTTAAAAGTAATGCTTTGGGTATTTGAACAAAATAAAAGAGCAAGAGGTTTTTATGAGACACTTGGATTTACAATAAACGGAAGAGAAAAGCCAAATATCGAGCCAAAAGAAATCTGTTATGAAAAGTTTATCAATGAATCCAGTCCTTCTTATTGATACGAAAATTTTTCATAACTGTCTCATTGCTGTATCAAAAATTAATCTCTATAATTAAGGCAGGAGGAGATAATTATGGCAAATGAAGCAAAGAAAGATTTTAATGCGATGCTGCATAATAATAAAGATATGCCCAAAATACAGATCGTAACAGATGAAAAAACAATTCAGAAATATGGCGGAAACAGAATGTATTTTGCACCGCCGATAGTCTATGATGAAATCATGAAAAAGATTCCTTATGGAAAAATAATTACTGTAGGAGCAATCCGTAAGTTTCTTGCTGAAAAGAATGAAGCCGATTTTACCGACCCGATAACTGCCGGTATATTTGTATCTATTGCTGCTTGGGCAAGTGTTCAGCGTTGTGATAATGAAACCCCTTATTGGAGGACATGTAAGGCGCATGGAGAATTGAATGAAAAATATCCGGGAGGTATAATGGCCCAAAAGGAGAAACTTGAAGAAGAAGGACATACAATTGTGCAGAAGGGACGAAAAAATATTCGATATTATGTCAAAGATTATGAGAAAATAATGTATCATTTGAAATGACAGCTAAAGAGGGGATTAATATGAATAGAGGAAAATTTGAAATAGAAGTAAATAATTCAAAAATACTTCAGATCGGTGAAAAAATATTAAAGGAAGAACAATTCCGAAAGATTTTTCAGATATGTGAACAATACGGAACAGAGGAAGATGAAGTCAGAAAATATGATGTATATCGCATAGAAACTGATTCAGGAAATAAAATTCTGAAAAAAACGAATCAAAGAGAAATGCTTAATTATGAAAAATATTTGGATAAACAAAGTTTTCATGTTCCAGCCTATAACGGAAAATATATTGATGATCAATCCATTTGGATCCTATGCGAGTACATTACGGGAAATGATTTGCGTGAGATGACCAATCAATACGCAATTTCTGCAGCTGACAGTCTTTCAGCGATTCAAAATCAATATTGGAATTGCACAGATAATGAGCGATTCCGTATTTATTGGGAAAGAATCAACCAGCGATATGAATATACAAAAAATGTACCCGTATTAATGAAAGCCTATGAGCTCTTTCTCCAGCGTCAAAAGAATTGTCCAAGAACCTTATCAAATGGTGACTTTCTTGCATGGAATGCCATAGCCAATGAAGACATAGTTTATTTGATTGATTGGGGATTTGGCGGCATCATGCCTTATTCTTTGGATATTGCTCGATTTATTGCTCATGGAACAGAAAACAAAGCAACATTTCCATTTACTATGAATCAAGAACAAAAAAGATTATTTGTTCAAAAAATGTATGAAAAATTAAATCATAAACTTGAATACGAACAATTTATATTGGACATCAAACTCGCTTTGCTCAATGAATACATAGAATTTGCAGAGGCTGGTGAAGATGAGAATCACTGGTATTTTGAACATGCTTTAAAATTAGCAGAAGATATACTGAACGAAAGAGCTCAATAGTATATAAGTAAAATTATTGTTTCTTTCAGAAAAAAATAATTTTTAACAATTCAGAAACATAATTGTAAAAAAAAATATGATTCCCCATCTGAGTCACCTAGGCTAGAGATAGACCACGTTGAAGTGCATACGCATCCATAGCTGCTTG
>CALUVS010000028.1 GCA_944324265.1 uncultured Traorella sp. | reverse complement strand
CAGAATTTCAATCAAAAATACCCCAACATAATGGAAAGCGAAAAAAGAAGGAGCCACAAGAAATTATGTAGCTCCTCAATTTCCCAAGTTATTTTAGATACTCAAGAAATGAAAGATGCTGCTTTTTCTTATATAATCTCTATTTAGAGACATAGATAAGCAGTGAAATTGAATAAAATTGAATAATAAAACGGAATCAATATATTTCCATTTTTTTACAAAATTCTTTGATAGTTTTTCCAGTAAAGGGCTTACTTTTTGTGAAAAGAAGTTTTTTGTAAATAGACGAAAAACAAGTGTGTTTATTATACGTACATATTAATAAGAATGTTCCTTACTCAAAAACAATGTAAGCGATTTCTGAAAAGTTTTCATGAAAGAATTGAAAAAATGTGTCATTTTTGTGATTTTTTTTCAGTTTTCACTTGCAATTATCGAATTTGTACCTTAAAATGTATGAGTATATAGAACAACGCAGTTCTGTATTTAACCAATAGGAGGATAAAAGATTATGAAAAAGTTTTTAGGATTGTCTTTGTGTGCTCTTATGGTTTTAGGTTTGACTGCTTGCGGCGGAACAACTACTCCGGCTGGGGAAGATGCTGCACAGCCTGTTGATTATGTCTATGTATATACAGCAGACTTAGATGTCTTGGACTATGTATCAACAAACAAAGCTAATAACCATGAACACAACGTAAACTTCGTTGAAGGTTTGCTCGAAAACAACAACCTAGGTGAATTGGTACCGGCTGCTGCTACTGAGTATTCTATGAACGAAGATGCAACTGTATGGACGTTCAAAATTCGCGAAGGTATCAAATGGGTGACTGCAACTGGTGAAGAATACGCAGAAATGACTGCACAGGACTTCGTAACTGGTTTACAGCACGCTGCTGATGCAAACTCTGAAACGTTATCATTAGTAGAAAGCATGATCGTTGGTTTAGCTGACTATCACAATGGTTTAGTTTCATTTGATGAAGTAGGTGTAAAAGCTCTTGATGATTACACTTTGGAATATACATTAACTGAATCTGTACCTTATTTCTATACAATGACTACTTATCCGATCCTGTATCCAATTAATGCTGAATTCTTGGAAAGCAGAGGCTGCCCACTTGGTGAAACTAAGAGTGACAGCTGTACATTCGGTACTACTGCTCCTGATTCAATTCTGTACAGCGGACCATTCATCTTAACTACAAACGATGCTAAGTCTCAGATTGCTTACAGAAAGAATGAAAGTTACTGGGATGTTGATAATGTACACTTAGACACAGTAACATATATTTATGATGATGGTACTGATGTTTACTCAGTTATCAATGGTTTCGAAGCAGGTACTTATGTTGCTTCAACATTGAATGCTGCTTGGGCTGATATTGATGCTTACAGAGAAAAATATGCAGACAATCTGACATTAGCTTTACCAAACGAATATTCATTTGGTATTCAGTGGAACTTCAATCGTGTAAACTTCAATTATACAAACAAAGATGCTGCTGCTCAGGAAGCTGCAAAAGAAGCTATCTGGAACAAGAATGTTCGTTTAGCAGTATTATATGGCTTTGACCGTATGTCTTATTTGATGCAGAACATGGATGAAGAAACTGCAAGAGCTAACTTACGTAACTTGAATAACGTTCCTGACTTGGTATCTACAAGCGACGGTACAACTTACGGTACGTTAGTTTCTAACTACTATTCTGATATTGTCGGTGAACAGATTGGCTTGAACGATGGACAGGATCCATTCTATGATCCTGATAAAGCTATGGAATATATCGAAGCTGCTAAAGCTGACGGTATTGAATTCCCAATTACATTAGACGTTATGATGCCTAGCGATGTCGGTGAAGTTTATGTTAACCGCGGTTTATCAATGAAATCTTCAATTGAAGAATCTACTCAGGGCAATATCATCATCGATGTTATCCTTGCTCCATATGATACAGTAACTGAAGTTTGCTTCGATATGCAGGACCCTAGCACTGCTGCTGACTACGACTTCAATACATTCTCTGGATGGGGACCTGACTACACTGACCCTAGAACATTCGCTAACACATTCTCAATTGTTAACGGTGATTATCTGAAGAACATCGGTTTACAGCCATACGGTACAGATGCTGCTTCTGATGAAGCTGTCGAAGCTATAGGTTTAGATACTTACCAAGAAATGATCGATGCTGCAGATGCTATCAAGGGTGACTTGGATGCTCGCTATGATGCTTATGCACAAGCTGAAGCATACTTATTGACAGAAGGTCTGTACATCCCATTGAACATGCAGTCAAGAAACGTACGTGTAACTAAGGTTGTTCCATTCAGCGCACCTTATGCACTCGGCGGTTCAGGCGGATATAAGATGAAATATACTCAGCTGCAGAATGAAATTGTTACAAAAGAACAATATGATGCTGCTCAGGCTGAATGGGAAGCCGCAAGATCTGCATCTTAATGAATAGAAGTAAATAAAATCTCATGAGAAAAGTTTAGGGATTGAAAACTACTTTCAATCCCTTCTCTTTCCACTTGAATTGAAAGAAAAATCCTTCCAATTAATTTGGAAAGGGAAATGTGCAATGTGCGCAATTTTTTTGTTTGATAACAAGAATTGGACATATTAATAGAAAGTAGTGGTGAAAAATGAAAAGATATGTATTAGGGAGAATCATCAGATCAGTCATTTCTATCATGGTTGTTACCTGTGCGGTAATTGTTTTGGTATTTATGGGTGTTCCTCGAGACAGAATTTTCCGACAAGATCAGGCCAGTCTGCAGAAATTAGCTTCTAAGCCTGATGAGCTGACCAATTACAGATATAACAAATGGGAAGATATCGGTTATTTGGATTTCCAGCCATTGTCTGAAATGTGTACAAACAGCAGCGATGATTATGCTGCATGTATGGTGCCGGGATCAGATGAATTTAATCGTGTAGTTGAACAGTATGAGGCTGATGGCTATACAATTACAGAGTATGAAACAAGTGATTTGGTATTTGCTTCCAGAGATTATTCACCGCTTGAATTAGTTTGGAATTTCTTGACTTCATTTATTGAAATCGATCATCCAAATGTAATTCAGGATGCAGATAATCCGGATCTTGAAAGAAGGATCTATATCGGAAGTGATTTTAATGGTATTCCTGCTGTAAAATGTACGGGATGTGAACATGAGTATTTGATTTATTTTGACTCTTCATTCC
The DNA here is from genome assembly GCA_944324265.1 of uncultured Traorella sp. Classification (GTDB taxonomy): domain Bacteria; phylum Bacillota_I; class Bacilli_A; order Erysipelotrichales; family Erysipelotrichaceae; genus Traorella. Next base: position 23,632 of record CALUVS010000028.1, on the reverse strand, counting down.
CATTCATTCATCAGAATTGGATTCAGCTGAATTTCGGTGAATCTTATCCGACATTCCAGAGAAGAGATACTTTGGAAGTTATCAGCAGCGGACAAGGTGAATTAGTTAATGCGCCGACCACATTCCCAAATGGTACAACAGGCAATTCTACATTGAATCTGCATACTTGTACTTATAAACCGACAGCTTCTATGGACAGAATGGATCTGAATAAGTTTGATACCAATTATGCAAACTGTATGAGCAATTATTCATCTCCATCTATGATCAATCTGTCTTATATTTTCGGTATTGCTGCGCTTGTATTGGCTTACTTGATTGCTTTGCCTGCAGGTATTATCATGGCTCAGAAAAAAGGCAAATGGCAGGATAAACTGGGTATTATCTATGTAAATATCATGATCTCAGTTCCTTCATTGGCATTTATTTTCTTCATGAAACTGATCGGCAACAGTTTTGGTCTGCCTGACAAGTTCCCTCAGCTTGGCTTCCAGGATATTCGTTCTTATATTCTACCGGTGATTATTTTGGCTCTGCTGTCAACTGCATCACTGATGATATGGGTACGCCGATATATGGTTGACCAGTCGAATGCAGACTACGTGAAGTTTGCACGTGCGAAAGGTTTATCACAAAGTGAGATCTTTAACCGTCACATTTTAAAGAATGCGATTATTCCAATTGTCAATGGTATACCGGGACAAATTATCTTGTGTATCAGCGGATCTGTTATTACTGAATCAGTATTTGCAATTCCTGGTATGGGTAAGATGCTTCCGGATGCAATTAAGGCAAACAATAATACAATGATTGTAACGCTGACCTTTATCTTTACAGCTTTATCAATCTTCTCATTGCTTGCCGGTGATATTCTGCTTACCTTTGTGGACCCTCGTATTCAGTTGAGTTCGAAAGGAGAGACAAGATAACATGGAAGAAAATAAATTCACGTTTGTCAAACTGGAAGAATCAGCTGCAGAGCATATTGCAGCTCCTCACTACTCTTACTGGAAGAGTGTATTCAGAAGGTTTTTCAGCAACAAAGTTGCTATCACGATGCTGATCATTGCTTTGGCAATTACGCTGATGGCTTTCATCCAGCCTTTGTTTTCCGGTTATGATCCGTTGGATAAAGAATTTATCAATACACCGTCAATGTGGTATCTGCCGCCAAGTTTGGAATATCCTTTCGGTACAGACCAGAAGGGTATGAATATGTTTGATGCGGTATGGGCCGGGACCGGCATGTCTTTGAAGATTGCTTTCATTGCAACTACAATTTCTACTGTATTAGGGGTTATTGTCGGAGCATTCTGGGGCTATTCAAAGAAACTTGACGTTATTATGATTGAAATCTACAACATTATTTACAATGTTCCATTTACATTGGTCGTTATGATCCTGATGTATATTTTGGGACAAGGTCAATGGCAGCTGATATTTGCACTGTCATGTACTTCGTGGTTAGGTACGGCCTACTTTATTCGTGTACAGGTTATGATCATTCGTGACCGCGAATATAATTTGGCTTCCAGATGTTTGGGCACACCTACCTCTAAGGTCATTAAGCACAATATTTTGCCGTATCTGATTTCTGTTATTGTAACTTCTGTTGCCCGTGATATTCCTAACTTCATTTCATACGAAGTATTCCTGTCATATTTAGGAGTAGGTCTTACTGAAGCAGAACCTTCATTGGGACGAATGGTACAAAACTATGTTCAATTCATACAGGCACCGAATGCCAGTTATATGTTCTGGATTCCGATTTGTGTCTGTGCGATGATTTCAATTTCACTTTATATCGTTGGTCAGACGCTTGCCGATGCTTCTGATCCGCGTACACACATGATTTAGGAGGTAATGTTATGGAAGAAAGAGAAGTAATTTTATCTGCTAAAGATGTTGAAGTAAAATTTAGAGTACGTGATCGTATCTTAACGGCTATTCGTGGTATTTCATTGGATATTTATAAAGGAGAAACCATTGCCATTGTAGGTGAATCCGGTTCAGGCAAATCGGTATTTACCAAAACTTTTACAGGGATGTTGGAAGTCAATGGTGATATTACCAATGGTACGATCATGTTTGAAGGCAAGGATCTGACAAAATTGAAAAAAGACAAAGATTGGGAAGGAATCCGCGGTAAGAGAATTTCTACTGTATTCCAAGATCCAATGACTTCTTTGAATCCTGTTCGTACAATTGGATATCAGATTTCTGAAGTTATTGTTAAGCACCAGAAAAAATCAAAAGCTGAAGCAAAACAGATGGCGATTGAATTGATGAAACAAGTAGGTATTGTCAATGCAGAAAACCGTTATGATGACTATCCATTCCAGTATTCAGGCGGTATGCGTCAGCGTATTGTTATTGCGATTGCTTTGGCTTGCCGTCCGGATATTCTGATCTGTGATGAACCTACAACGGCACTGGATGTTACCATTCAGGCACAAATCTTGAAATTAATTAAAGATCTGCAGAAAGAATATGGATTTACAACTGTTTATATTACCCACGACTTAGGGGTTGTAGCAAACGTTGCTGATCGTGTAGCTGTAATGTATGCTGGTCAGATTGTTGAGATTGGAACTGCAGAAGAAGTCTTCTATAAGCCTGCACATCCATATACATGGGCATTACTTTCAAGTTTGCCTCAATTAGGTGTTAAGGGAGAAGATCTCTATGCTATTACAGGTACACCGCCTTCATTGTATGATAAGGTAATTGGTGATGCGTTTGCACCTCGTAATCCTTATGCAATGAAAATTGATTTTGAAGAAGAACCGCCAATGTTTAAGATTACTGATACACACTTTGCAAAGACTTGGCTTTTAGATCCGCGTGCTCCAAAAGCTGAACCGCCTAAGGCAATCCGCAATCTGCATGAACGTCTTCTTGAAATAACAGATGAACGAGGTGATTACCATGGCTAATGAAAAAGAAGTTATTTTATCTGTAAAAGATTTAGCTGTTACATTCGGCAGCGGAAGAAAAGCTTTTACAGCTGTACAGGATGTCAACTTTGACGTTTATAAAGGAGAAACATTTTCACTGGTAGGTGAATCTGGTTCTGGTAAAACAACAATTGGACGTGCAATCATTCGTATTAATCCTGCGTCCAAAGGGGAAATCCATTTCAAAGGCAAAAAAATCAGCGGAAAGATTTCCAAAGAACTTGACCAATGGGTTGTACGTAATATCCAGATGGTATTCCAAGATCCATCTGCATCATTGAATGACCGTGCAACAATTGACTATATTGTATCTGAAGGATTGTATAACTTCCATCTTTACAAAGATGAAGAAGACCGTCACAGAAAGATTTCTGAAGCAATTGAAAGCGTTGGATTGCTTCCTGAGCATTTAACTCGTTATCCGCATGAATTCTCAGGCGGACAAAGACAGCGTATCGGAATTGCTCGTGCGATGGTTATGGAACCTGAATTGTTGATTGCGGACGAACCGATTTCAGCATTGGATGTTTCTATTCGTGCACAGGTATTGAACCTGCTGAAAGAATTCCAGCGCAAAAGAGATTTAACAATTGTCTTTGTTGCTCATGACCTTTCTGTTGTACGTTTCATTTCTGACCGTATTGCAGTTATTCACAAGGGAAGAATTGTGGAATTAGCAGAAACAGAAGAATTGTTCAAACACAGTCTTCACCCATATACAAAATCTTTGTTGGCGGCTGTTCCTATGCCAGACCCTCAGATTGAAAAGAACAAACAATTAATTGTTTATGATGCTGATCAGCATGATTATTCAGTAGACAAGCCTTCATTCCAGGAAATCCTTCCAGGACACTTTATTTGGGCAAATGAAGCTGAAATGGCTGAATATCGTAAACAAATTGAAGAACAAGACAGAAATTAACCTGATGAATTAACTCATCAGGTTTCTTTTTTTCTATTGGAATAAAAATTACAGATTTAATCGCTGATTAAAAATGATTGCAATAAATTTATAAATCAACTCAATGATATGCTTTTTGCTAGGATATCAAATTAAGAACATGCTGAAATTCATTAAAGCAAATAAGCCTATTATTGATTGCTGAACGTACTTCTTTCATTAATTGCTAAGTTTTTCAATATTCACCAGCGAATTTCAAACCTTTATATATTCTTTATCTTATTATCAAGCTTCTTTGCGCTCAGTCCTAATTTTTGATATAAGGCCTCCTGCAGCAGCGATGAAAAATTGATATGTTCTGCTTCGGCTAATGTATTTAGCCAAGCAGGTAATGTAACATTTCTGCGCATGCTCTTTTCTCCGTATTTGCGTGTCCATTCGTCCATATCAATTTCAATGATGCTGACAAAAGAATGAAGGTCATGTTCGATTTGCATGAAATCGCTTGGTGTAGGAAGTTTTTTCTTACTTTCCATAAAGTCCTCAATGCCGATGCCTAAGACTTCTTTTGCTTTTTCAAATGCTTCCTTCGTGTCTTTCCCTTGAGTCACGATAAAATCAAAATCAGGGAAGGTTACTGTAATGCCATCTTCTGCTGTTTCAAAAAGTGCCGGATAATAGAATTTTCCTAACATATCATTACTTCCTTTCTTAGAGGAACAGGCGCTCATCTGCTCAGACCAGCCTGATTAAGATTACTCGCTCTGTTCCTTTTGCCAAGTCCTTGTTGTGCATAGGAACAACTGTCTGCGTCCTGTTACAGGGTTTTTCATCTACAGTGAGAACCTCTTTGAGAAACAATCTCAAAGCCATTCTCTTTCAAGAACTTCACCATTTCCTTTGGGGTCAATGGCATGAAGTATCACCTTCAATGATCTTGGTTGCTTCATTATAGTGTGTATAATACACATTGCCAATTCATTTTTGAAAGCACTGATTGTTTACTATTCTCACTTTTACATATTATTCTTTCATATACTCTCCCTAGGATCAAGAACGTTTCCTACTCGCAGCAAACAATAACTTTCTCTTTTTTTCAGCTTCCGAATTTTGTGTTCTTCAGATTCAGAATATTTTTAGTGATTTTGTAATTAATATTTCAGGGATGATAAAGAAATTTTTAAGTAAGCTGTGAAAACAACAGATTTACTTCGGTGTCATGTTCATCATCGCTATCTCTTTCATCAAATATTTACGTATTTTTTAAAAGTTCACATTATATTTCCTGAATTGATGTTCACAGAAATTGATGATATCAATGAGAGTCATATATCCTTTTTCAAAAATTTATGCAGCTGCCGATTGAAAACATGATCCTAGTTGATCGATCTATGTCACCATTGATTATTTCATGATGATTCTAATAAATTATAGTTGATTAGACTGTAAAACTGCTCTTATTCTGCAGTCCAGTTCCCATAAAGCTGTTTTATTGCTGTCGTATTTCAGTTTCTTGATTGCAGTGGTATAGTCACACCATTCATATTCACTGTGCTCATCAGAAAGGATGATTTTTTTAGTTAAAAGCTTGACACCAAAGCAATATTCAGGAATAACATAACAGTCATTGCCCCATTGTTCTTTGGCATTCTTGAAGCAATTGACAGGAATGCTGCTGATTGTATCAAGGGTAATATATTCATGGTTCGTGTCTATAGATGCTTCTTCCATGGATTCTCTTTTGGCAGAAACTAAGACAGAGTCATCTTCTTCTTCACCGCCGCCGGCAATAAATTGCCATATATTTGTATCGTTTCGATGAAATATGCAGTATTGAATGCTATTATTTTCAATATAATATGGTATTACCAGAATCTGATACTTTGCTCTTGCCATTTTCATAGTCTCCTTTTTGATACAAACATTGTAGCATTTATCTATATAACTATCTATAAAGGTTTGTCTGCAAAAAAATACGAGTGCTTCTGCACTCGCATATGCTTCTTTTTGATAATGATCAGAGGTTCAATCATTTTATTACTTTCTGTAATGCTTCTTCTTGTTTCAGTTTGGCATTTTCCAGATCATCAAAATCACCTAAATCTGTGAGTTCGATAGAAGAAGCATCAACACCTATATTAGGGGCATTCAGCTGCTCATTTATTGTGATAGGATAAATACCTTCAAGCTGGCCTCGAATGCCCTCAGCGCGCAGTTTACATACGTCAACGAGTGTATTAACAGCTAATTCAAAATCTTGATAGCTGCAGAAGGATGTCGGATCATTCTGAACATAAGGAGCAATCATTTTCTGTGTTTTTCTGATAGTCGTTTCAAATAATTGACTTTCAAAATAATCAGCAATTAATTCATTGAAATATTCATGATATAGCTGTAAGTATTCATTGTGCTGCATTAAATGATGATATAAAGGACGATTCAGCATAATATGACCCTCAGCAGGAGTATTGATCGGATAATTGATCAGAACATTCGGATCACGAATCGGATTGCTCATACCTAATGCATAGGTACCGAAAGCTAAGTTATAATCCCATGGAAGGATGCTGAGCATACCCTCCTCTTCATATAGAAAATAGTTATGTCCGGTATGTCCGATATAACTATCCCAATTCATGACAAATACCTGAACTGTAAAGTAGCGGAGAACTTCATCGGCATTTATTGCAGTTTCCAAGTCCTTATTTTCGGATAAAACCTTTAATGCTTGAATCAGTCTTTTCTGATCTTGCTCATCAATCGGAAATTTCGTATTATTGAAAATATTAGGATAACTGCCAGGATCATCATCAATATATTTCAAAGCCACATCAGCATTTTCTGCATTCAATGATTGATAATCCGGTTTATACAGTTGACCATAATGATTGCCGAAATTTCGTCGTGCAAAAGAATTTTCAATCTCCTCAATAGCTAAAAATAGACCCCAATCCTCACCATTGACAGTCACAAATACATAGCTGCACAGCGGTGTCGGCACTTGCATAAAAGACATCATATCAAAGACCAAAAAAGTCTTCATATAGCTATTATCCTGAAAAGAAGCATCCAATGATAATTTATCAAGTCCATGATAATTGCCGCCATCTTGGAAATGATCAAATTCTAATTTCAGACTGTAGCGTGACAATCCATATTCTTCAGTCAGACGCAGGGAATTATTGCCTTTGGCCCGCAGTCCGACATTGTAAAAGGTTTCTCCGTCAATGACCACATCGCATGAAACATATTCTTCATTTTGTGCATTTTCTGTAAAAGAAGCCCAATCATCAATCTGAATATCGATAGTATGAACATAGCTGTCATCAAATAAAGCATGAACATATGGAGGAACTGCACTGGCTTTTTGAATCCCCAGCTGTTCTCCAAACATAAATGCGATTGTAAGCAACACGGCAAGTACCGCAGCTCCAATGCAAATAAGATCAATCCGTTTATTCTGAATCATAAGCTAACCCATATAATCACCATTATAAGAGACTAAAACAACATGACTCACACCATTCATATTGGCCAATTCATTAACAAAAGAACTATCATCTTCTTTTAAACGAACCTCATAGTTCAATTCAATGCAATTTCTTTCTACACTTTTGCTTTTGAGATTCAGACGTTTTACCTGTGCTTTTACAAACTGAATGACTTGTTTTTCTGTTTCATCATCTTCACAGTGCACAACTAAAATATAAGGAGAATCCATCGTTTTTTTCTTTGAAAAGACAATTAAGACAATCCCGATGAAGATACTGCCGAAAACAGCCAATGGCAGCAAGCCGGCCGCAAGCACGATACCGACAGCAATAGACCAGAATAAGAAAGCAATATCCAGCGGTTCTTTAATTGCTGTTCGAAAACGAACAATCGAAAGGGCACCGACCATCCCTAAAGATAAAACAACATTGCTGACAACGCACATGATCAATAAGGTGGTAATCAGTGTCAATGCAATTAATGTAACACCGAAGCTAGAGGAATACATTACTCCGCTATAGCACTTTTTATAGATGAAGAAGATAAAAAGTCCAAGCAAAAAAGCCAGAACAAGAGCAATCATCATGTCCAGCATAGAAATACTGGCCATATTTTCCAAAAAATTGGACTTAAATATATCTTGAAATGTCATAAGATAAAATCTCCTTATATTTAATCAAAACGCCGGCAAAGGGCATATTTGGAACAAGCAGCTGCCTGTCTTTTCGGTACCTGAACAGCCATACGGACGATATCAGGCAAATAGGCATCATACTTAACCTCTAATATGGTATTTTGGTCTGCAGCCTGCATATAAAATAAATCAGGATCTAGAAAATCAATTTGATCAAGACCGCTGCGAATATTTCGATCCAATGTAATACGTACATTTCCCGGGTGATAAGAAAATGCTTCTCGCTCATAACAAACAATCGTCTTCGGGCGAAGCATTTGTCCTTGCAGCTTACTGTATAATTCAAGAAACAATGGATCACTGGATTCCAAAAGTAAAGAAAAATCACCATTTAATAACTTTTGAACTTGATCTTCATCGATACGGGTACTGTTTTTACCGCATAAACCATTTTGCTTAAACTTTTTTTCCAATCGAATAAATGAAGTATCATGATTGTAATAACGCAGCCGAAATTTTTCTCTTCGGTTCGTTCCATCAATTTTCTCTCTGAGAGCACTGTCATACGGTGTATCAAAATAAAGACTGATGATGCGGTAAGTGCCATCAGTCTGTGCATGTTTATCATGCGGAAATAGTTTTCTTAATCGCTGAGCAAGCACCAGATCTTCCTGTAAGCTGATCTGGTGCTTTAACTCATGACGCCATTGTACAGAATTAGTCGTAGTGACGATCGCCATAATTTGAGTCATTATAATCTGTTACACCGTCATTGTAGTCTGTGATACCATCGTTGTTAGGTCCATAGTCAGTATCATTGTAATCAGTGATACCATCATTGTTAGGACCATAGTCAGTATCGTTGTAATCAGTAATACCATCGTTGTTAGGACCGTAATCTGTATCATTGTAATCAGTAATACCATCGTTGTTAGGACCGTAATCTGTATCGTTGTAGTCCGTCACACCATCGTTGTTAGGGCCGTAGTCAGTATCGTTGTAATCAGTAATACCATCATTGTTAGGACCATAATCGGTATCATTATAATTGTCGATAGAGTGATGCTGAGCTCTTAAAACTTTACCGGTTACTGCATCAATGTCATATTCGTATTCTACACCGTTGGCTGCGAATTCCAATTCAAATACAGCTACACCATCATCATGATCAAATTCTCTGTCATCAAATACAACATCTGCAGCATTTACATTGGCCTGAGTCAAAGCAATTTCGTGTGCTTTTTCCAGTGTAATATAAGGTGAAGGCTGACCATTTTTTGCATAAGCAGCATCATAATCATCACTGTCGATTGTTACAATACCAGAAGTTAAGCTTAAATTTTTAACAGCTTCTTGTGTACTTGTGCTCATATCAGTCAAGAAATGATCATTTGGCAGAACAGAACCTGGTTCAATCTGCAGAATAATATTCTTTTTATTGCCATCAATATCATCAACAAAATATCCTGCTTCATTAATCTTAACAATCAAATCATTGATGACTGTTTCACAGTCCTTTCCAATATAATCTTGATATTCTGCAACGATAGTTTTTCCGTCTTCATTTTTACCAATCAGATTCAATACTTTGCCATCTTTGTCATATTCAATTTGAATTTCAGGATTAACACTTAAAATTAAAATTCCAGTGTCTTTCAATTCAGTGCCGACAGTCTCATTATTTGAAGGATTATTTGTTGTTTGAGCCTGGCACCCACTTAACAAAGCAGTTGTCATCATAAATACAGAAACAGCAGATAATAATTTCTTTCTTAATGTCATAAAATTTTCTCCTTTTTATTTTCTCTCAAATCAAGGTTTTTTTACCTTACATCCATAGTATACGGACCATTTATTGGAAAATCAGGGTAACTGGTAAAATTTTTAAAATTTTTAATCATCATTGTCATCATCGTTGTCATCGTCACTATCACTGTCATCATCTTCAGATTCACTATAGTCTGTGACACCATCATTATTTGGTCCATAATCGGTATTATTGTAATCAGTGACACCATCACTGTTAGACCCATAGTCCGTATCATTGTAATCAGTGACACCATCATTGTTAGGCCCATAATCGGTATCATTGTAATCAGTGACACCATCATTATTTGGCCCATAATCAGTATCATTGTAATCCGTCACGCCGTCATTGTTAGGTCCATAATCCGTATCACCTGCAGAGCCATTTGTTCCGGAAGCAGGAGGTGTAACTTCAATTTGTGTGGTATCACTTTGCCCGCTTCTGTGATCAACAATTTCAACGACAACAGTCATTCTGTTTTCCAAATGTTTATTTACATTGGTGCGCAGTTCTGTTCCATATTCTTGGAATAAAACATCATCTGGGGCATCAATAGAAAATGATATTTGTCCGCCTTCTGATAAAAATCCCATGTCAATGGCACGATCAATCAATTCATCTGTTACTGTTACTTTATCTTTTCCTTTGCCGTCATATCCTTCCAGCAAAGCCTGTCCATCTTCATTGGTACCTGTCAAGGCTATAACATTTCCTTGGCGGTTCAGATCCATCTGCACTTCAGGATTGATGGATAAATAAATGGAAGAATAAGCGACCAAATAATTTTGATAGTAACTGAATCCAAAAAACATCAGGAAGCAGGCAGCGGCAGCTGCAAACCCGCTTTTCAGCCAAAAGTTAAAACTCTTTTTCGGCTTTGCAGGTAATTCTTTCATTAAGATAGGATCATAAACTGTTTGTCCCACCTCATATTGAAGATTTGCGGCTTTATAAAAACGACCTTCTTCATCTAAAAGAATGACATATCCGGGATGACATCCCATTACTATGTAACTCATCATGCTGTCACTCCTTTCATTATTTGTTTTAAATGTCCGCGGATAATTTCATATCCGTTGGTATGGATCAATAAAAGAGCCACAATATATTTTCGATGCCTTTCTATCGTTTTGCGATCCACTTGACTTCCGGCTGTCAGCTGTGCCATCGGCAAACGCTTTGTCTGGAGAAATTCATCCAGCAGCTGAGGATTTTCTTTGGCATACTGCAATACTTGTTTACAGGCAATCAAAGTTCGCTGCTGCTTCGGACAATTCTCCGCCACATCTTCCAAGCTGACACCAAACTCACGCATCTGTGAAGTGAGTTCTTCAATTTCAGTGCGTGTCGCATCACGCAGGATCAATTCATGACTGTGGTTTTTCCCATCATCCAATGTATCCAGCAGTGTTGTATCTTCTTCTTTGCCTATCGGAAGATCCAATGAGATCACATGACTGTGTCTTCTTTCTTTAAAATAATAATCCATTAAGCGACTTTTGATAGTCATGGCTGCATATTTTAAGAAAGCGCCACGAGTGAAGGAGTAATTGATGATTGCTTCATGAAAAGCAATCATGGCAATGCTAAGCTCATCATCATTTTTTTCAGGAGCCCTTTTCAGAAACTTAGCTGTCTCTGATTTGATAAAGGGCATATAATTTAAGATCAGCTGATCAGATGCATCCACATCTTTTTTGGCTTGATAAACCTGTTGAATGATTTTATAACCATCGCTCATACGATAGACTCCTCCTGTATATAGATTACTGGCCCAATTGATTGAAAACGGGGTCGATAATATCATTATCATAAAAATTAAAAAAGAATGATTAAAAATAAGGTTTCGATTTGATTTTATTGTAAGATAAATTATTTTAATTGACAACAGAAATGCAAAAAAGAAAAAGCTCTGAAGACCAGAGCTTGTAAAAATTATCAATCAATATTGTTTCTTTTCCATAATATGAATACTGATTCGGCTGGAAATATAATATCCTAGCAGAACTAAACCAATTAAGATCAGCAATATCGGTGTCATTGTTAATTCATTGAGTATGTTTCTGATATTCACAGACTCTGCAATCAGGGAAGACAAAACATAGGACATGGCAATGGTGATGACCACAACAAGAAATAATACAAGTCTTCCTCTTTCATTTCCGTATTTGATCTGAATCGGAATAATAAGATAGAGTATCAGATAAGAAATGAATAAATTTATGACTGCAGTGCAGAGAATATCAATCAGCTGGACATTGGAAAAGGAAAACAATTGTACAGCTGATACCAACAGAACTGAAAAGAACCAAACTGCAGCTCCGGTAAGCATTCCAAAAACATATTTCTCAGCAGCATAAAGCTTTCTTGTAATCGGCAAAGTCAATAAGAAAGGCATTCCATTATTGAAATCATCATAGCTGATCGTGGAAATTGTAAATACAGCAGTAATAAATGTCATAAAACTGATGATAAAGGTAGGATCATTTTCATCGGTCAATGAAATGAATCCGCAGATGACAAGCATGATCAAAAAGAAAGTTTTGTTCATCATCAGCAGTTTAAAATCTTTGATAATTAACCCTTTCATAATGTTTCTCCTTTTGCCATCATGGCAATGCATTCATCAATGGTTCCTTTTTCAATAACAATTTCCGGATAATTCTCTGCATAAAACTGTCTTTGATTGGTCAATACGCTGTATCCAAAGCTTTCTTTGCGTTTTCTGAGCAAGTACTGTTTATCAAGCTGTTCATATTGTGCAGGAGTGAGTTTGAGCAATGCATAGTCATTGAATAAAACATCACACGTTTCATGCAAGAGAATCTGTCCATTTTCAATTAAATACAGTTCATCACATAAGTTTTCCAGATCACTGGAAATATGTGAACTGATCAAGATAGAACGTCTTTCATTCTCGCTCATATAAGTCCGCAGCATATCCAATACTTCATTTCTGGCAATGACATCCAACCCAGCTGTCGGCTCATCTAAAATAAGCAGATCAGCTTGATGTGTGATGGCAATAATTATTTTCAGTTTTGCCTTCATACCTGAAGAAAAATCTTTGATTTTTTTGTTTAACGGCAGTTGAAATTGTTCGGCCATCTGCAGAAATTTCTCTTTTTCAAAGTGTGTGTATAATGAATTCAGCACAGGCAGAAAATCCCGAGTGGTCAGATAACCGCTGAATAGGGAATCAGACAGGACAACCCCAATTCTCTGTCGATCAAAGTCTTGAGGTGTTTTTCCTAATATTTCAATTTTTCCGCCATCAATCTGAATCAGATTCAAAATGGCTTTGAAAGCAGTGCTTTTGCCGGCTCCATTCTGTCCTACCAGCGCACAGATACAGCCGCTGGGCACTTGGATGGAACAAGACAAGTGAAACGAACCATAGTTTTTTTGTATGTTTTCAGCTTTGATCATAATTAACCCTCCAATATGATTTCAAATAGACTTCTGATTTCTTCATCTTTTAAACCACATCTTCTGCCTTTCTGGATGGCCTTTTCCAAATCAGCTTCGACTTGTTTTCTATGTTCTTCCAATAAGAGCTCTGTATTTGTTTGCGCAACATAGGTTCCTTTGCCGTGAACTGTCACAGTAAAGCCCTCTTCTTCCAACAAATCATAGGCTTTTTTAACAGTTAAAGCACTGATCTTCAGTTCTTTGGCTAGGATGCGAACAGACGGCAGCAATTCATTTTCTTTCAGTTCACCATTTAATATCATTGCTTTGATTTGATCCATGATTTGTTCATAAATCGGAACCATGGATGAAGTGTTGATAATACAATTCATGGTTGATCCTCCTCTGTTCGTAAACAGTATATAACAGTATATAACTGTTGTCAACTGTTATATACTGTTTGTTAATAAAGTATTTTCAATATAAATAATATTTTTTATCAAAATATTCTGAGCATATCATTGGCTTTATTCAGAAAACTGCTATATACTGAAGACAGTTAGAAAAAGCTAACAATTTACAGGAGGAAAATATAATGGAAAAACAATTAAATCACTTATTAGCAAATCTTGTCGTTGAGTATCATAAATTACAAAACTTTCATTGGTATGTAAAAGGAAAAGATTTCTTTAATGCTCATGCCAAATTGGAAGAATATTATGATTATATCAATGAAGCAATTGATGAAGTAGCAGAAAACTTATTGATGATGGGCGGAAAACCATTAGCTTCATTGAAGGATTTCTTAGCAAATGCTTCGATTGAAGAAGCAGAGATGAAAGAAATTAAATCAAAGGAAATTTATAAGATTGTATTGGCAGATTTCAGAATATTGCTGGAAGAAGTAAAAGAAATTAAAGTAAGTGCAGATGAAGAAAATAATTATCTGATTTCTGCTTTGATGGATGAATACATCAAACAATTCTCTAAATCTATTTGGATGATCGGACAAGTTGTCGAAGACTAATAAGTAAGGCTAGCCAAGTGCTAGTCTTTTTTTCTGTGGTTGAAATAATTGGAAAGATTGGTTTATGATATAAGTATCAGTTGAGGAAATCTATGGCAAATTTAGAGTTGAAGCATATCAAGAAAATTTATGAAAACAATGTACAGGCTGTGCATGATTTTAATCTGAAAATTCAAGATCAGGAATTTATTGTCTTTGTAGGTCCCAGTGGCTGCGGCAAATCGACAACACTGCGAATGATTGCCGGATTGGAAGAAATTACTTCCGGGGAATTTTATATGGATGGCAAAAAGATGAATGATGTAGCGCCAAAGGATCGGGATATTGCAATGGTTTTTCAGTCTTATGCGCTTTATCCGCATATGAGTGTATATGAGAATATGGCTTTTGGCTTAAAAAAGAAAAAACTGTCAAAAGAAGAAATAGATGAACGAATCAGAAATGCCGCAAAGATCTTAGAAATTGAACCTTATCTTGATCGCAAGCCCAAATCGTTATCCGGCGGACAAAGACAGCGAGCAGCTTTGGGAAGGGCCATTGTCCGCAATGCAAAGCTATTCTTAATGGATGAACCCTTGAGCAATTTGGATGCAAAGCTGCGAGTACAGATGCGTTCTGAAATTATCAAGCTGCATGAAAGACTTAAAGCTACGACGATTTATGTTACCCATGATCAGACAGAAGCGATGACCATGGCTTCAAGAATTGTAGTGATGAAAGAAGGCTATATTCAGCAAATCGGAACTCCAAGTGAAATATACAATGATCCAGCCAATATGTTTGTGGCAAGTTTTGTCGGTGCACCGGCATCCAATTTTCTGCATGTGTCTGTGAAAGATGGAAAAATTATCTTAGGAACACATGAATTCATGATACCGGATAGATGGATGCAGGCATTAAAGCCATATGAAGAAAAAAATATCATCTTAGGAATTCGTCCGGAAGATATTGAGATTCAGGAAACAAATTCATCGGATCATCTTCACTATTCCATTGAAGTGTGTGAATTGCTTGGTCATGAAGTTCTTCTGCATGGTCAGTTGGAAGGACAGGAAATCATTGTTAAGACAGCAGCTAAGAACAATCTCAAAGCGCATAGCGATGTTTCTGTGAGCTTTGACTTGGAAAAAATTCATTTCTTTGATGCGGAAACAGAAAACAGAATTGATGAGTAAGGAGCTTGTGCTCCTTTTCTTGTATATGGATAAATGTTTTTATTCTTTTTAATGAGAAAAGATCATAGAAGATATGCTTTTTTCGGAAAGGAATATGATAAATTAAAAGCAGAGGAAACACATATGAAAAAAACAATCGGAATGGTCTTAGCTTTGTGTATGATGGGATGCACTGCACAGCCAGCACAGCTACCTAATCATCATGAAAAACAAGAAAAGACAAAAGACATCCTGCAATTTTTGCCGAAAGAAGAAAAAGAGCCGGTAGATATCAGTGTTGGATTAAGCATTTCTATGCTGGGCAATGAATTTTCTATCGATTGGGAAAATCCAGCACTTGATTCCATATCAAAACAATATCTAGAAGATAATCTTGCCAATGTCAGTCAGGATCTTTATTATTTACAGCGAACAGTTTATCGTGATGCTGTGAATTTCTATGGAGATGAAGAACAGACAAATTTGAATTGGCTGATATTGGCGATTGAAACGGATGCAAGGAAAGCAAATCGACTCGAAGAAATACTGAAAGTGCTGGAACCATTGGAGAATGCCACTGGTGAAAATGCTGTGATGGGAGAAACATCCACTGAATTTGTAATTGAAGGAGAAGAAATTAAGCTCAGCTACGAAACAATCAAGTATGCGAATTTTTATCGAGGAGAGGATGTCAAAAGGCTTTATGAAACACTGTATGGGGAATCGCTGGATCTTTCTTTGTATGAGAAAGAGACGGATGAATTTTATTACGTAGTGCGCTATGATTCAGCCAACGACTTATTTACTTATTGTGATTTTCGGGATGGAGCTATTGTTGGCTTTAGAACAGATCATCTGTATGTCATTGATATGAGCGAAAATGAGGATGAATTGACCTTGCAATGTGCTCTGATCAATACAGAATACAATTTTTTGACAGGCAGCACACATATTTTCAAAAATTCGGGACTGCCGATTTTAAAACGTCATTATTCTAGTGAATCTTCCGCTGATAATGTCTATACCATCTCTGAGATTTTAGAAGATCAGCCCAATCAGTTTGATACGTTTACAGCAAAGGCCAAGAAAAATGAAGATGGAACTTATACGCTTGAATCTTTGACACAAACCAATTCGATGCATGAAGCAGAAGGAGATATTATTTTATATAACAATTATGAAACAGAAGATGGCAATGTTGTTTTTCTGCCTGTGTTTGATTGCACGGCCTGTAAGAGATTCAATGATGTTATTTTAAGATATTACTATCACGATTCTTCCTATACGAATCAGCTGTATTTTTATGAAGATGATTCAATTGCTGCAGTTTTTGTAAAGAAGAACAATTCCAATAGTGTACAGAGTGCTTATATTTATGATAAACTCCATCATCAGCCATTGGCGCCATTATCAGAAGAACAAGCCAAGGAATATATCGATGTGCTGAAAGAAAGAGATCCAGATTTGTCCGAAGAAATTCAGATTTATCGTTATGAAGTCAATGGACAGACAATTCTTGAAATATATATCAACGGTGAAATAAGAAGGATTGTTTTGGAATAAATTTGCGTGAAATTAATTTTGAAAACGCTTGCAATGCTCTGTACGGTATGCTATTATATTGTCGCAAGGATAGTGATTGGCAACAAGCTAAACCTACGCATCAACTATTTTACCTGTGTGACAGAGAAATAGGTGAGGTGTAGGTTTTTTTATGAAAGGGGAAACTCATGGTCATTAATAAGATATTGAATAATAATGTTGCGGTAGTAGTAGAAGATGACGAAGAAAAGATTGTAATGGGCAAAGGGATCTGTTTCAAGAAGAAAGTGGATGATGAAATAGATGAGACCATGATTGACAAGGTTTTTGCTTTGTCTTCTCAAGATGCCAATCACAAGTTTCAGGAAATTATCAAAGAAGTTCCGATTGAACATATTATTTTAAGTGAAAAGATTATTCAGTATGCCAAAGTTACTTTAGGCAAACGCTTGAATGAATATATTTATATTTCGTTAGTAGATCATATGTATTCTGCGATTGTCCGCTACTTAGAAGGCATTACGGTAAAGAATGCTTTGTTATGGGACATCAGAAGATTTTATAAAGATGAATATGCTGTTGGCTTGGAAGCCTTAAAAATGATTGAGGAAGAGTTTAAGGTGCATTTGCCGGAAGATGAAGCTGGATTCATTGCTCTGCATTTAGTCAATGCGGAGCTGGATGAAAAAAGCATGGAAGATATGGTGGCAATCACACGCATTATGCAGGAAATCACCAATATTGTGAAGTATATCTTTAATGTAGAGTTTGATGAAGATGATGTGTATTATTATCGTTTTGTCACGCATCTGAAATTTTTTGCTCAGCGCTTGGTCAAACACACCACCTATGAAAATGGCGATGAAGATGATTTGTATGAATTGATCAAGATCAAGTATAAAAATTCTACGAAGTGTGTGAATCGCATTGCTGAGTTTATTCAGCGGAAATACGATTATGTGCTTTCCAATGAAGAAAAACTGTATTTAACCATTCATATTGAACGTGTTATCTATCACAAACGATGACATGTTTCCATAGATAAAAAGGAGGAATGATACATTTACGGATAGTGACATTCAGTTGGCTAAACCTATTGAAAATGAATAAAAGATACTTTGATCAAGATTTTATTATTTATTCATATTTGATATAGGAGGAAAAAAAAGAAAATGGGAAAATATGAAAAATTAGCAAAAGACATCGTTAAGAATGTCGGCGGAAAAGAAAATATTGTCAATTTAACTCACTGTGTAACTCGTTTGAGATTTCAATTGAAGGATGAATCAATCGCCAATACAGATGTATTGAAGAATATGGATGGCGTTGTAACTGTGATGCAGACAGCCGGTCAATATCAAGTTGTTATCGGTAACCATGTGCCTGATGTATTCAAAGATGTTTGTGAAGTGGCTGGAATCAGTACAGAGGGAAGCGGAAGTGCGAAAGAAGACAGAAAATTCTCTGAGGTCGCATTGGATCTGATTTCCGGTATCTTCATGCCTTCTATCGGTATTCTGTGTGCGAGCGGTATCTTAAAGGGTGTTAACAGTTTATTGGATATGGCTGGCTTAGTTGCGGCAACTTCTGGTTTAGGAGTCTTGTTAGCAGCTGCAGCTGATGCAATGTTCTTGTTCTTCCCAGTTATTTTAGGTTATAACGCATTCAAGAAGTTAGGCGGAAACCCTTATTTGGGTATGACTTTGGGGGCTGCCCTTTGTTATCCGACATTGCAGGGTGTGGATGTAGAAGTATTTGGCTTTGTCGTGAATGCGACTTATACAAGCACAATGCTGCCAATTGTTGTATTGAGCTTTGTAGCTGTGCCATTTGAAAATTTTTTGAATAAGATCATTCCTGATGTTGTTAAGACATTCGTTGTACCAGTGATTGTTTTAGCTGTCTGCCTGCCTTTGGGATTCTGTGTTATCGGACCAGCTTCCAACGCAATCGGGGAAGTAATCAATAATGTAATTCAATCTGTTCATGCATTCAGTCCAATTGTTGCTTGTGCTTTGATTGCTTTCTTATGGCAGATCTTAGTTATGATGGGCTGCCATGCAGTAGTTATCTTACCTATGATGATGGGTTTGATGGCGGGTGTTGAACAGCCAATGATGGCAGCTTTAGGTGTATGTTCATTTGTTCAGACTGGGGCTGTATTCGCTATTTGGCTGAAAACAAAGAACAATAAATTAAAACAAATTGCCTTCCCTGCATGGATCTCTGGTATTTTCGGTGTTACTGAACCAGCCATTTATGGGGTTACATTGCCAAATGGCAAACAGTTCTTATTGACTTGCGTAGGTTCTGCAATTGCCGGTGCTTTAGCTTCTATTTTAGGTGTTTCTTCTTATACAATGGCTGGTATGGGATTATTCCAGATTCCAGGACAGATCAATCCTGCCAATCCAGGCGGATCATTGATCATTGCTTTGATCGTGACTGTTATTGCTACAGTGATTGGTTTTGTTATTGCCTTCTTAACTTATAAAGATGCAGAAACAAAAGAAATTGAAACAAAATCAAATACAGTGAAAGTAGAAAAAGAAGTATTGGCTTCTCCGGTAAAAGGAAAAGTAGTGCCATTGAATAAAGTAGAAGATGCAGCTTTCTCTGAAGGTGCATTAGGAAAAGGAATTGCCGTAGAACCAACAGAGGGAAAGGTTGTAGCTCCATGTGATGGAACAATCATGACTTTGTTCCCAACAAAACATGCTATCGGTATTGTTTCAGATAATGGATGTGAAATCTTGATTCACATTGGTATGGATACAGTACAATTAGAAGGAAAATATTTTGATGCTCATGTCAAACAGGGCGATAAAGTAAAAAAAGGCGATGTATTAGTAACATTTGATATGGATGCGATTAAAAATGAAGGTTATTCATTAGTTACTCCGGTTATTATTACCAATACGGCTGACTATTTGGATGTCGTTGAAGTTGCCAACGGCAATGTTTCAATGGGTGATGATTTATTGACGGTGCTGAACTAATTGAATAGATTTAAATTTTGAAAGGAGTTAAGACGATGAGTTTTCCAAAAAATTTTTTATGGGGCGGTGCTACAGCTGCCAATCAGTATGAGGGCGGATTTTCTGAAGGCGGAAAAGGAGTTAATACAAGTGATGTATTGACAGCCGGAAGTCACACAACACCTCGACGCATTACTTGGCTGAATCCGACAACTGGTGAAACAGGATCTACCGGAATGGGCTTTGGTTCTCCGATGGAATTTCCAGAAGGAACGATTCCTGCTGTTGTTGACGGAGAATATTATCCAAGTCATGTAGCAACTGATTTTTATCACCACTTCAAAGAAGATATTGCTTTGATGGGCGAAATGGGCTTTAAGACATTCCGTTTATCTATGAACTGGGCACGTATTTTCCCAAATGGGGATGATGAAACACCAAATGCTGAAGGATTGAAATTCTATGATGAAGTATTTGATGAATGCAAGAAATATGGTATTGAACCATTGGTAACTTTATCTCACTATGAAACACCATTGAATTTATCTATCAAATATGGCGGTTGGAAAAGTCGTCAATTGATTGACTTCTTTGTGAGATATTCTACTACAGTCATGAAGCATTATCGCGGCAAAGTAAAATATTGGCTGACTTTCAATGAAATCAATATGATTCAATGGGGATGCTTCATGGCCGGCGGTTTGACTGATTCCAGTGATCAGGCAAAGGCTCAGGCCGCTCACAATCAATTTGTGGCCAGTGCATTGACGGTAAAAGCTGCTCATGAAATCGGAGAAGAAATTCAGGTAGGACAGATGCTGGCTTATCAGCCAATCTATGCTTATACTTGTGATCCTGAAGACCAGCTTTTAGCATTAAAGAATGCTCAGAATACTTTATGGTTCTCTGATGTGCAGACAGGCGGTAAATATCCAGCTTATAAATTAAAAGAATATGAAAGAAAAGGTATTGTATTGGAAACAGAACCTGATGATTTTGAATTGCTGGAAAAATATCCTGCAGACTTCTTAAGTTTCTCTTGCTATGGATCCAGCACATTTACAACACACAATGAAGGTGAAGCAGGCGGAGGAAACTTGATCATGGGTATCAAGAATCCTTATCTGGAAACAAATGCTTGGGGTTGGGCAACTGATCCAAATTGCTTAAGAATTGCTTTGAATACATTGTATGATCGTTATCACAAACCATTGTGGATTGTTGAAAATGGTATTGGCTGGGATGACAAGAAAGAAGCCGATGGTTCAGTTCATGATACATATCGTATTGATTATCTGCGTGCCAATATTAAATCAATGGATGATGCTATCAATATTGACGGTGTTGATCTGATGGGTTATACAATGTGGGGATGCATTGACTTAGTCAGTGCCGGTACCGGTGAAATGAAGAAACGTTATGGCTTTGTTTATGTTGATCGTGATGACCAAGGCAATGGTACTTTGGCTAGAAGCAAGAAAGACAGTTTCTATTGGTACAAGAAAGTAATTGCCAGTGATGGTGCAGATTTAGACTAAAAGTGAGAGGAGGAAAAAGATGAGTTTTCCTAAAGGTTTTTACTGGGGCGGCGCAACAGCTGCCAATCAGTGTGAAGGTGCATGGAATGTTGATGGAAGAGGGCCTGCATTGACCGATGTAACAACAGGCGGTTCTGTAAAGGAACCAAGATATATTACTTACATTGATAAAGACGGCAAACCAGGCAAAATGAGAAGTATGGGTGCTGTATTGCCGGAAGGGGCAAAATATGCAGTGCTGGATGATTATTATTATCCGAATCATGATGGTGTAGATTTCTATCATCGTTATAAAGAAGATATTGCTTTATTTGCGGAAATGGGTTTCAAAATGTTCCGTATGTCTATTTCTTGGAGCCGTTTATATCCAAATGGAGATGAAGAAGAACCAAATCAAAAGGGAATTGATTTCTATCGTTCTGTATTTGAAGAATGCAGGAAATATAATATTGAACCATTGGTTACTATTCATCACTTTGATACACCTTTGTATCTGGAAGAACACTATGGCGGATGGACCAATCGTAAATTGATTGAATTCTATGATCGTTTTGCGGAAACATGCTTCAGAGAATATAAAGGATTAGTGAAATATTGGCTGACTTTCAATGAAATTAATAACACAGTTATGTTCTTGGAAATGTTCGGCAATACTGCAACTGATGAAATGTATCAGAAAGCTTATCAGCAGCTGCACTATCAATTTGTGGCAAGTGCTCATGCAGTGAAGAAAGCTCATGAAATCGATCCAAACTATGTTGTAGGATGTATGATCTGCGGTATTACATTCTATCCCGGTACTTGTGATCCGGAAGATATTTTACTGAATCGTCACACATGGGAAAAAGGTATTTTCTATTGCGGTGATGTACAGTGCAAAGGAAAATATCCAACATATGCAAAACGTTTATGGGATGAACACAATGTTCATTTGGATATCACAGAACAGGACTTGATTGATTTGAAAGAAGGAAAAGTAGATATGTATACTTTCTCTTACTACATGTCTACAGTAGTGACAACACATGAAGTAGAAGAAAAGGTCAGCGGAAACTTCTCTGCAGGTGCTAAAAACCCTTATCTGAACTATTCTGATTGGGGATGGGCATTTGATCCAAAAGGTCTGCGCTATTACTTAGAAATGATTTATGACCGTTATGAATTGCCATTAATGGTTGTGGAAAATGGTTTAGGTGCTTTCGATAAAGTAGAAGAAGATGGTTCTATCCACGATCCATATCGTATTGATTACTTGCGTGAACACATTTTGGATATGGAAAAAGCCATTGAAAATGGTGTTGATCTGATTGGTTATACAACTTGGGGCTGCATTGACTTAGTCAGTGCCGGAACAGGTGAAATGAGAAAACGCTACGGCTTTATCTATGTTGATAAAGATGATGAAGGCAAGGGTACTTTCGATCGTTCAAGAAAAGACTCTTTCTATTGGTATAAGAAAGTTATTGCTTCTAACGGTACAGATTTAGACTAATAAAGATCTCTCATATCTTAAGGGTATGAGAGATCTTTTTAAGGATGTGTTTCTTTTGATTATGCATCATTTAATTGAAAAGCGATACGTTTCCATCATTAAGAATGTATGTCAAAATGCTGTTATATTCTCTGAGTCTTATTGAAATACACACCATCTATGGTATAATAAAAGTGAGGAAGTACCAAACCGGTGCTGCCAATTTATATTGAATGAGCACTCTGTCTAAAGTGGAATTTAGAGAACAGAGTGCCTTTATTATTTATTCTTCTTTGAACTCTCAAAGAAGATGTAAAAGCATAGGTGAAGCAGTGAAATTACCGCAGTGAGAACTGCAGCAATCATTGATGCATCATCCATTGCCACACCCCCTTTCAGTTTCCAAAGGGAAAGAGAATGAAGAGCATGGCAGCACTCTGTTTTTGGACTTCCTCAAACTATTTATATGCATAAAAACCGAAATTTGCAGATTTTTTTGAAGATAAAATAAGAAATATATGCTTGAATGTCAAATTGCCTGAATTTTATTGAAATGCACACCTTGTATGGTATAATAAAAGCGAGGAAGTACCAAACCGGTGCTGCCATTTTATAATTTGGTAGGCACTCTGTCTAACGGAAATTAGAGAACAGAGTGCCTTTATTATTTATTCTTCTTTGAACTCTCAAAGAAGATGTAAAAGCATAGGTGAAGCAGTG
>CALUVS010000027.1 GCA_944324265.1 uncultured Traorella sp. | reverse complement strand
CAACTGAATTGGGGTATTCCTCCCCAATTTCAATTGGCTTTTGATTTCTCACTGCCCCCAACTAATTTAGAGAGCCGAAAAAGGAAGAGTTTTCCCTCTTCCGATTTCTCATATAGTTCATTTTCAGACAGTTTGGACAGAACGAATGAAAAGGAGATTGAGGGTGTCTATCCTTGTCTTCTGAAATTGAACGTATTTTAATAACAGGCAATGTTGCTGTCAGTTCGTGATTCACATCCTCCGACCAATACACCGTTGTCCAAACGAACAATGATCTGGCCTCGGCCGAAAGATACGCTGTTGGATGCAATTTCGATTTCATGTCCTTTGGCAATCAATTGCTGGACAATTGCATTATTGAAGGAAGGCTCCACAGTAAATTTCTTGCCTTCCAGCCATTGCCAGCGAGGGGCATCCAAAGCCATCTGCGGATTCATATGAAAATCAATCATATTCATAACCACCTGCACATGACCTTGCGGCTGCATATAACCGCCCATCACGCCGAATGGTCCTACAGCCTTGCCATCCTTGGTCAAAAAGCCCGGAATGATCGTATGATAAGTTTTCTTTCTCGGCATCAGATAATTGTAGTGATTTTCATCCAATGAGAAATCAGCTCCGCGATTCTGAAGCGAAACACCATAGCCTTCCGCAACAATACCGCTGCCAAATCCCATATAATTGCTTTGAATATAGGAAACCATATTTCCTTCACCGTCAGCACAGCATAAATACACGGTACCGCTTTTCGGCAATTCTTTGAAATTTGGTTCTTGTGCGAAATCTGTAATTTCCTTGCTTCTTTCTCTGCCGTATTCCGGCTGAATCATCTCATGATAATCCACTTTCATGGCCTTTGGATCTGTGACATAATGCATACCATCAGCAAAAGCCATTTTGATTGCTTCAAATTGCTTGTGATAGCATTCCGGATCATCTTTGTGTGTATATTCAAATTCCTTTAAGATATTCAGTGCCATCAAAGCGACAATGCCTTGTCCATTGGGCGGAATTTCCCATACATCATAGCCATGATAATTGACATGGATTGGATCTACCCACCAAGCTTCAAATTCAGTGAAATCTTCCATGGATAAATAACCACCATCACGATTGCTTTGTTTAACGATTTGTTCGGCAATTTCTCCTTTATAAAAAGCATCGGCATAAGTTTCACCAATCAGCTTCAGCGTTTTGGCATGATCCGGCAATCGAATGATATCCCCAAAGTGATAGCTTTCATGATCTTTGGTAAATACTCGAAACCATTCATCAAATTCCTTTTTTCCTTCAAACATCTGATTAAATTTCTTCGTTGATGTTTCAAACATCTTTGCCAGCATCGGACTTAACGGATAACCCTCACTGGCATATTTGATGGCTGGTTCCAAGCATTCCAGCAAAGAAAGCTTTCCAAAGCGTTTGGAAAGCTCAGCCCAGGCTTTCGGAGCACCCGGAACCGTCACCGGTGTCCAGCCATGGGTCGGCATCTTCGTATTGTTCGGATAAGCAGCCTTAACCTTTTCAGCTGAAATATTTTTTGGGGCATAGCCTGTGGAATTCAGTCCATACATTTGATCTTTCATCCATACAATTGCAAAAGCATCTGAACCAATGCCATTTGCTGTCGGTTCCACTACTGTCAAACAGGCAGCTGTCGCAATTGCGGCATCTACGGCATTACCGCCCTTTTTTAATATTTCTAAGCCAGCTGCACTGGCCAAATTGCTTCCTGTACATACCATCCCATTTTTGGCAGTGACACAATAACGATTGGATGGATAGTTCTGAAACAATGGATCAAACTTCATTATTTTTCCTCCTTCTTATACAAATGACAAGCCACAAAATGATTCGGCATCGCTTCTACATATTCTGGTTTTTCACTCTTGCAGATTTCCATACATTTCTTGCATCTTGTATGGAATGGACATCCTTGCGGCGGATTCATCGCACTCGGAACTTCACCTTCCAATATTTCTACTTTTTTGCGATCCTCCTGCAGAGTCAATCGAGGCACAGAATCCAGCAAACTTTCTGTATAAGGGTGCAGACGATGCTTAAACAATTCCTTACTGTCGGCCAATTCACAGACGTTTCCTAAATACATGACCATGATACGGTCACAGAAATGTTTGACAACACCCAAGTCGTGCGTAATGAAGAAATAAGTCAAATTCTTTTCTTCACTCAAGTCATTCAATAACTGCAGGATCTGAGCTTGAACAGATACATCCAGCGCACTTACGGCCTCATCCAAAACAATGAAGCTTGGATCTAATGCAATGGCTCGTGCAATTCCTACACGCTGTTTCTGACCACCGCTTAGGGCATGCGGATAAGAATAATAATGTTCGCGTTTTAAGCCGACTCGCGTCAATAGCTGCATGGCTTTTTCCTTGCGCACACGTTTCGGCATATCGGTATTGATAGCAAATACTTCTTCGATAGCACTGCCGATGGATTGACGCGGATCCAAAGAAGCAGCCGGATCTTGAAAGATCATCTGCATATCTTTGCGAATGGAACGCATTTCACTTTTTGTTAATTTACTTAGGTTAATACCTGTTTCATAATTTTCATCCAGTTTTGCCTGATAAGCCGGATCCAATGTTCGCTCAGTAATCGGCAATACATTTTTTCCCTTGAAGGCAAAGGCTTGATCACGATAGCCCATTTCAATTTCATGATGTTTTTTGATTTGATTCTTCAGATCTTCAATGATTGGGGCTATCTGTTTGTTTTCTTCTTCTAATTTGACAATGTCTACATTCTGTACATTTTTCTTTGTTGCAATTAGATCTGCCAACTGATATTCTTCTTCCTCATTCAATTCATTCTTGGCTTCTAATTCCTGAATCGAAGCATCCACTGTTTGCTTTTGATTGATCAATACTTCATTTTCATAAACCTTGTTTTGATGCTCATTTAATTTTACCAAGCATTCATGAGCTTTTTTTACTTCCTCTTCTGCTTTAGTAAATAAATCTGCAATCTCTTCAATATTTTCACATAGAATCAATGAACCTACCGTACGGCTTCCTTCACGAAGCTGACGAGAAGCATTTTTCTTTAATTCTTTGGATTTAAACTCTTTTAAAGCAATTTTTTTGCTTATCTTATCATATTTTTTGGCATCGACCGAACTACCGTTGACATCCAATACACGGCGCTGAGCTTCCAACTGTTCTACTTCCTGATCAATTTTCACACTATCCTGATAAAACTCACTGGCCTTCGTTTGATAGGTCTTTAAATGATTGATTTCTTTTTGAATATATTTCGGATTTAATTCCTGAATGGACTTGCCGAAATAAACGCAAGATCCTGAAGTCTGCGGATATAACTGCAGCATTACTCTTCCCAGCGTTGATTTCCCGCATCCAGATTCACCTACTACTCCAAATTTCTCACCTTCATAAATCTGAAGTGTAATGTCTTCCACAGCTTTTAAGTTTGTCGTTTTATTGATGGGAAAATATTTTTTCAGTTTTCTTGTTTTGATCAAAACTTTTTCTGTATTCATATGAATCCCCCTTACTTCTTTAAATGACAAGCTACAAAATGTCCGGGTTCAGCTTCAATCATTTCCGGTGCTGTTTCAAAGCATTTCGGACAGGAAGAAGCATGCGGACAGCGTGGATTAAACCGACATCCATCAATTTTTTCGGTAATATTCGGAAAAGTGCCAGGAATCGGACGAATTTCAAATTCATCCAAGTCGACATTCGGAACAGCATTCATCAAGCCAATCGTATATGGATGCAGCGGATTTTTGAAAATTTGATGGGTTGTCCCCTCCTCTACTTTTCTTCCGGCATATAATACAACGACTCGATCCGCAATTTCTGCCACAACACCTAAATCATGGGTAATAAACAGAATTCCGGCATTCATATCCTTTTTCAGATCATTTAGCAATGATAAAACTTGTTTTTGAATCGTAACATCTAAAGCCGTAGTCGGTTCATCTGCAATCAGCAAATCAGGCTGTGCACTGAGAACCATTGCAATCAAGACACGCTGACGTAAGCCCCCGCTGAGCTGAAAAGGATACTGCTTTAAGCGCTGTTCCGGATTGGCGATGCCTACTTTTTTTAAATATTCGATGGCAATTGCATTAGCTTCTTTCTTGCTTGCACCGCGATGATTGATGATGTTTTCTCTTAGTTGGAAACCAATTGTTAAAAGGGGATTTAAAGCGGTCATGGGTTCTTGGAAAATCATCCCCATCTTTTTCCCTCGAAATTTGCGGACTTCTTTTTTAGAAAGCTTTGTCAGATCAGTTCCATCTACATAAATCGAACCGCTCTGAATTTTTCCGTTCTTTGGAAGAAGCTGCATAATGCAAAGGGTTGTGACACTTTTTCCACATCCAGATTCACCTACAACACATACGGTTTCATTTCGATTGATTGAAAATGAAATATCATGTAATACTTCATAATCTTTCTTTTGAATACTGAAGGCTGCATGCAGATTTTGTATATCCAATACTTTTTCCATTTTCATTTCCCCCTTAACTTATTGCATAATACTAAGAAGCAGTTTTCTGCTTCTTAGTATTTTTTCTTTTATTCAACTACTGTAAAATCTTTGACATAATACAATCCGCCCTGATCCAGCTGAACATTGTCAAATTTTTCAGAATTGTATGTATATAACTGATTCGCAGAATACAATGGCGTAACGATTGCATCCCCTTGAATCTTCTGAACTGCTTCCAGCATATATTGCTGTCTTTCTTCCAATACAGATGTTCGAGCACTTGCATCTACCAGTGCATCAAATTCTGCATTATTGTATTTGACACGCAGACCATTGGTTGTAGAGAAGTTTGGCTCAAGCATCTGCTGGCCATCACCAGTTACATTTGACCAACTTAAGATGATAATATCGCCTGCTTGATCTTCTCTTGCTGTAGTTAAGAAAGAAGCCCATTCTTCACTGACAATATTCATCGTAATGCCTACTTCCGCCAATTGTGACTGAATATATACAGCTAAGTCCTGCTGCCATTGACGTGTAGCACATAGCATCGTAATGGTTTCACCTGTCCATCCGTTAGCTTCAATCGTCGCTCTTGCAGCTTCTTGATCATATCGAATACCGGCTTCTTCCATCGCTTCTGTATACCCCACCAAAGTAGGACCAACGATAGAATAAGAGTGACTAGCTGTATCTCCCAGCATAGATTCCACAAAGGATGGAATATCGATAGCCTGAATAATCGCTGTTCTGAAATCTTTATTGGCCATCAATGGATTCAGAGCACTTTCTTCATGAGAACGTAATGCTAAGAAATAAATAGAACTTGATGTCACATTTTCGGTTGTGAATCCTGGAATAGCGCTTACTGTATCAAAAGAATTAGCACTGACACTGGCAAAGAAATCTGCATCACCTGTCTGCAGACGAGCAATCGCTGTTGCTTCATCGACAATAACATCAAAATTAATGTGCTTGATATCAACATCGCCGCCCCAATAACCTTCATATGCATCTAATTGATAATTGCTTCCGGTAATAGCTGAATTGAATTGATATGGACCTGTACCGGCACCGCTAGGATCTACCATTAAATCTTTTGTGCTGTCCAATTCAGGATTGACAATGCTGGCATTGGTGTGCGCTAATTTTGCAACCAACACTCCATCTTCATACGCCAGATTCAATTGAATTGTATAATCATCAATGATTTCATAAGATTCAATTGATTCCACAACAGAAGGACGCAAAGCACCATATTCTGAATCTTTGATGGAATCAATCATATAAGCTACAGCATCCGCAGTAAATGGAGTTCCATCTTGGAACGTAACATTCTGACGTAATTTGATTGTTGCAGTCAAACCATCTTCAGAAAATTCCGGTAATTCTTCTGCCAGCAGCGGTTCATACGTTGTTCCATCGTAGGAACGCATGTACAAGGTTTCAAAAATTTGTCCTGAGACCGTGCTGGAAGGCGCGTCATTGGTTTTCAATGGATGCATACCTACCGGCGCTGTGATCATTTCAATATTGATTGTATCAGTTGCCGCTGTAGGTTCTTCCCCGCTTGGTTCGTTGCTTCCGCCGCCGCATCCGCTTACGATAAACAATCCGCAAATCATAACAATGCTCATAAATGATTTAAAATACTTTTTCATATGCTTTCTCCTTTCTATTAATCCCTTAAACTTGGATCTAATATGTCACGCAATTTATCACCTAAAATATTAAAACAAATTACTGTCAGCACAACAGCAATCCCTGGAATAACTACTAAATAGCTGGCCTGATACATGACCGTTTTTGCTGTAGAAATCATTCCTCCCCACTCTGGTGTCGGCTGCGGAACACCTAAACCTAAATAACTTAATGTCGCAATCGATAAGATAGAACTGGCCATACGCATCGTAGCAATGACAATGATGGTCGGCAGTGCATTTCTTAATACATGACGGGTCAATATCCAGAAATCACTGGCTCCTAACGAACGAATCGCTGTAATGTATTCTTCTTCTTTGATTTGAAGCACTCGTCCTCGAATCATTCTCGCAAAACTTGGAATTGACCAGATACTGATCGCAATCGTCGCATTGACAACATTGACTCCCAGCATAGCTACAATCAGCAATGCCAGTAAGATCCCCGGGAAAGTAAACAGAATATCCATGATACGCATGATAATATTATCCAGCTTTTTATAATAGCCGGCCAGCATACCGAAGAGTGTTCCGAAGATAATTCCCAAGGTTGTCGATATGAAACCTACACTTAATGAAATACGGCCTCCATATAAAATTCTTGACCAGACATCTCTTCCTAATTCATCAGTTCCTAACCAATGTCCAGGAAGATAGAGTTCTGAATCCATGGCCCAAAATCCTGGCCGTAATCGCAGCGTTGTATCCATAGCAGTCGGATCATACTGCGTAAATAATGGAGCAAAAATAACTAAAATAAGTTCTATGATAATTAAAATAAAACAAATTGTTGCTAGCTTATTTTTCAATAGCTTTCTGAAGGCAACTAAAAGTTGATTTTCTCTTTTCATGTTATTGCCTCCTATTCATATCGAATACGTGGATCAATGACACAATATAGAATATCCACAATTAAATTTACAACGACAAACATAAAGGCAATGATCAAAACGGTACTTTGAACTGCATAGTAATTACGCTGACTAATCGCATTGATCAGATAAGAGCCAATACCGTTGATTGCAAACACTTGTTCTGTGACCATGGCCCCGCCTAATAATCCGCCGAAACTTGTTCCCATCTGTGTCAAAATAGGAATCATAGCATTTTTTAAGGCATGTACAACGATGACCGTTTTTTCCTTAAGTCCTTTGGAACGGGCCGTACGAATATAATCTGACTCTAATACATCCAGCATACTGCTTCGTCCGATTCGCATAAAACTTGCGGCAACCTGCATTCCCAATGATAAACTTGGCAAAAACGCTTGCCTAAAACCGGTTGGTGTCCAGAAAGGTTCAGTCATACCCCCTGGCGGGAAAATCGGAAATATAACGCACAAGACGATGATCAACACAGTCCCTAGCCAGAAATTTGGAATACTGATACCGAACAAACTGAATGTTGTCAGCAGATTATCCAGAATTGTATCCTTCTTGATGGCAGCTATAATTCCTAATGGAATTCCTATGATACATGCAAAGATCATACTGGATACAGCTAAATTCAGTGTGTTAGGCAAACGTACCAGAAGTTCATCCAATATCGGCTGTCTTGTAATTAAAGATGTACCTAAATCACCCTGAAGCAGTCCAATCAGATATCTTCCGTATTGAACAAGGAAAGGCTGATCTAATCCTAAGTAGACACGCATCCTTTCTACTTCCTCTGCAGTTGCACTTGCACCGGCAGCAATCTCAGCTGGATCTCCAGGAGCGAAATATAAGCTGCTGAATACGATAAATGTCAATCCCAGCAATAGGATGACCATCATGCCCAAACGCTTAATGATGTAACGCTTCATCTTTCTACCCCCTTAAATATGGAGTTATTTTAACCCAAAAATGATTCGTTGTAAATATATTTTCACTATTTTTTACATATTTTTACATATTTTATGTAAACACTTTCAAGCCAAAAAAATTCATTTTAATAATTTATTTCAATATGACACATTTGAAATTTAAGAATCATTATAAATCTAAGCAATAAAAAAGACAGTTCAGCACGAACTGTCCCTTGTTTTCTATTCAACATGCACTTTCTGAAGATGCCAGATATCTCTTACATATTCTTCGATGGTTCTGTCACTTGAGAAATAACCGGAATGAGCAATATTGATCAAGCACATTCTTGCCCAATGATTTCTATTGGTGTAATAATGACGAATCAAGCTTTGTTTTTCTTGATATGCATCAAAATCTGCTAATAACAAATATTCATCATTTTTAAACATCAATTCATCATAAATAATCTTGAACTCATCTGGTTTATCGGCCCATGTACCATCCATCAATGAATCAACAATACGTTTTAAATATGGTTTTGAATGATAGTAATCCCAAACATTATAAGAATTGTTTTTCTTGATTTCATCAACTTCTTCAGATCTCAGGCCAAAGATAAAGGCATTATCATAACCGACACGATCCACAATCTCAATATTTGCGCCATCCAATGTTCCTAAAGTAATTGCTCCATTCATCATGAACTTCATATTTCCGGTGCCACTGGCTTCTTTTCCGGCTGTAGAAATTTGTTCAGATACATCTGCAGCATTCAATAAGATTTCTGCAATTGAAACACTGTAGTTCGGAATAAAAACAACCTTCATGTATTTTGAAATTTCTGGATCATTATTGACTTTATCTGCAATTGCATTGATCAGCTGAATCACTTTCTTTGCAAAGGTATATGCACTGGCTGCTTTGGCTGCAAAGATAAAAGTTCTTGGATAAATTCTGAAATTAGGATCATCCTTCATGCGCTGATACAAATAAATAATGTGCATAACATTCAATAATTGGCGTTTATAAGCATGCAGACGTTTCGCCATGATATCGAAAATAGAATCGACATCCACTTCAACTCCGCAGACACGTTTGATATAATTGGCCAGAATAATTTTTCTTTCTCTCTTTACTTCTAAGAAACGTTCCTGAACAACGGCATCATCAACATGATCCAACAATTT
Source organism: uncultured Traorella sp. (assembly GCA_944324265.1). Classification (GTDB taxonomy): domain Bacteria; phylum Bacillota_I; class Bacilli_A; order Erysipelotrichales; family Erysipelotrichaceae; genus Traorella. The sequence continues at coordinate 18,069 of CALUVS010000027.1, read as the reverse complement.
TTCCAGATCCTGCGGATGATCAATAAAACTGTCACCAATCGTATCTTTCAAAAGATCTAACAGCTGCGGGTTGGAATAAACCAACCATCTGCGGTGTGTAATTCCATTTGTTTTATTATTGAATTTAGATGGATTCAAGGAATGCTGTTCTCTGAATACATCATTGATCAAGATCTTTGTGTGCAGTGTAGCTACACCATTGACAGAATAAGAACCAATGATTGCCAGATTCGCCATGTGTACCTGACCATTGATAAAGATTCGTGTATTGTTGATCAAATCAGGACGATAGTATTTGAAGTTCAGATCGTACACATAACGTCGATCAATCTCTTCGATGATCATATAAATTCTTGGCAATAATGTCTTGATATATTGGATTGGCCATTTTTCAAGCGCTTCTGCCAAAACCGTATGATTTGTATAAGCAAATGTAGATGTAACAATATTCCATGCATCATCCCATTCATAGCGATATACATCCATCAAAAGACGCATCAATTCAGGAATAGCCAATACAGGATGTGTGTCATTCAGCTGTACTGTATTTTTTTCTGCAAAATTATCCAATGAAGGATATACACGTAAATGTGCCTTCAATAAAGCAGCTAACCCGGCTGAAACAAAGAAGTATTGCTGTTTCAGACGCAGATATCTTCCGGCTTCAGTAGAATCATCCGGATATAGGTTTTGATTGATGGCATTGACATCACGGATATATTCCGCAAATTCACCGGAATTCGCAGCATCTTCTGCAGGTTCTGCACTCCATAGACGCAATGTATTTGTCAAACGAGTATTATGTCCGATAATTTCCATATCATAAGGAACTGCACGAATGATCTGAGCCCCAGTATGATTGATCTTCACTTTGCCCGTGCTGTCCATTTCCATTTCAACATTACCATAGAATTTGACATCCACCGCATGCTTTGGCTTACGCACTTCCCAGACATTGCCCAAGCGCAGCCATTGATCCGGTACTTCTACTTGTTTCCCATCAACAATTTTCTGTTTGAACAAACCATATTCATAACGAATACAGTTTCCGTGTCCAACATAGTTTGTAGAAGCCAAGGAATCCATGAAACAAGCTGCCAAGCGGCCTAAACCGCCATTTCCTAAACCGGCATCACTTTCCATCTCTTCCATTTCATTTAAATCAATTCCTAATTCATCCAGACCTTCTTTGACAATATCATAAATACCTAAGTTCATCAGATTGTTTGTCAGCAAACGTCCGATCAAAAATTCCATAGAAAAGTAATACATCTGTTTCATCTGGTTTTTCGCCACTACATCCTTGCTGGCTTTCCAGTTCACAGCTGCATAGTCACGAACCATCGTTCCCAGCACCATGTACTTTTCTGTTATATGGGCCTGTTCGATGGAACGCCCATATTTTTCTACAATTCTGCGTTTAAACTCTAATTTAAATTCGTCTTTGTTCTTAAATTTGTTTTCCATGTCTACTTTCTCCCATTGCCTGTTTAGTTTACCATATATTCCCAGTAAAATAAAGGTCGCAGACCATGAAATTGGCTGAAAAAAGCCCTCTTTTCATGAAAAAGAGGGAACTTTATTATTTCTTTGTCTTAAATTCTTTGATTTCAAATACAATGCCTGATAATGGCCCGATTTCTATTTCAACACTGTGATCTAGTTTGTTATGCGCAATCTTCCTAGTACGCAATATTTTCTCATTGACAATATTGTTTCCATTGTAAATATCTTTATCTGTATTGAGCACTTCTTTTAATGTAGAACGATTTTCAATACCAATGCGGAAATTCTTATAATGGTTCGTCGACATATTCAAAACAACCAGATATTTGTTATCATTGTGTTTACGAATGTAAGTAAACATATTATCTGTGTTGTTATCGGCATCTACCCACTTGAAGCTATCCCAGGAATAATCGTTGGCATAGAAGGCCTCATTGTTATTCACAAGGGCATTTAAATCAGAGAAGTATTTCTGGAAGGCATCATGAATTGGATATTTTAACATAAACCAATCATTTTCTTTATCTTCATCCCATTCTCTGAACTGTGCAATTTCATTGCCCATAAAGTTCAGCTTTTTGCCTGGGTGTGTCATCATATACATGTAAAGTGTACGCACCTGAGCAAATTTCTGTTCATAGCTTCCCCACATCTTATCCACAATTGTATGCTTGCCATGAACAACCTCATCATGTGAGAAAGGCAGAATAAATTTCTCACTGTAGAAATAAGCCATCGAGAAAGTCATCTGATTGTGGTGATACTGACGATAGATTGGATCGAGTTCCATATATTTCAATGTATCATGCATCCATCCCAGATCCCACTTGTAATCAAAGCCCAATCCGCCTTCCACAGTCGGACGTGTAACATAAGGGAAATCAGAACTGTCTTCAGCAATCAGCATGATATCCGGATGTAATTCATGAAGATTGTAATTCATACGTTTGATAAAGTATAAGGCTCCGTCATTGACTCCCAGATCCTTATTGCCGTGCCAGAAGATCATATTCGCAATTGCATCCATACGGATACCATCGATATGATAAACACTCAGCCAGAAGTTTGCAGCTGACATCAAGAAGGAACGAACTTCTTCACGCCATAAATTGAAGTTGCTGGTCCCCCATTGACTGTTGGCATCTTCGCTTTTTTCATATTCATACAATGCAGTACCGTCAAAATAATTCAATGAATGATTATCTTTGACAAAGTGCACCGGAACAAAATCCATAATAACACCAATACCATTGTTGTGCAGTTTATTGATTAGTTTTTTCAATTGATGCACTGTTCCATAACGACTGGTAGCAGAAAAGTATCCGCTGGATTGGTAGCCCCATGAACCATCAAATGGATATTCATTCAGCGGCATGAATTCCACATGTGTAAAGTTCATCTTCTTTACATAAGTCACCAAAGCATCCGCAATTTCATCATAGTCATACCATTTTTTATCTGAATCCTGCGGTTTTTTCCATGAACCTAAATGCAATTCATAAATATTCAGCGGACGATCAAAATTTCTGGTCCGTGATTTCATCCATGCTTCATCTGTAAATTCCTCTTGATTCACATCAGCCACAATACTGGCTGTATTTGGACGCAATTGACTGTAAAAAGCATATGGATCTGCTTTATCCACGACATTGCCATGTACTTGGGTCACACGATATTTATATAACTGTCCTTCTTTGACTCCTTTGATTTCCAATTCAAATACACCGCGTTCATCCACGCGTTTCATTGCATATTTTTCACCATTCCAGTCATTGAAATCACCGATGACTTCAATTTTTCTGGCATGAGGCGCATAAACACGGAAAACAACTCCGTTTTTTGTCAGATGTGCACCAAAGTATTCATAGGCATTGCACATCGATCCCTCGTAGAATTTCTTTAATTGATCTTTTTTCATAGTTCCACCTCATCTGTATCATATCATATTTCCAGTTCCTATAAAACAAGACAAACCCATCGGGTTTGCCTTTTTCTTTTATTCAATAGCTTGGGCCATTGCTTTCTGGTAAACCGCGGTCTTTGCCTTGGCATCTTCTACCGTTGTACCTTTAATGCAATAGTAGAATTTGCATTTTGGTTCTGTACCACTTGGGCGAACAGCAATCCAGCTGCCATCTTCAAGATAGAACTTCAATACTTCAGATTTAGTAAATCCGACTAAATCTGTTTCTGTTCCGTTTTCTCTGCGTTTCAATGAACCATAATCTTCACTGGCAATAACTTTGCATCCGCCGATTTCAGTCGGTGTATTCTTTCTTAAGGTCGCAATGATTTCTTTGATACGCATTGCACCTTCTTGACCAGCTAAAGATAAAGAAGTCTGACTTTCTTGATAAGCTCCTAATTCATCATATAAGCCATTCAGCACATCCACCAATGTTTTGCCCTGTGCATGATAATAACAAGCAGCTTCTGCCAACATCAAACATGCCTGAGGAGCATCTTTATCACGAACAAATGGTGAAATTAATGAACCATAGCTTTCTTCATAGCCAAAGACATATTCTTTTTCATGATTTACTTCATATTTCGCAACTTTTTCACCGATGAATTTAAATCCGGTCAAAGTCTTTTCTGTTTCAACGCCATATTTAGAAGCAATTTTTTCTCCTAGATCACTGGTTACAACCGTATTGAACATGACTGCATTTTTCGGCATTCTTCCTTTTGCTGTCAATTGAGAGAAAATATATTCAATCAATACAGAACCTGACTGATTTCCTGTAAGCAATACATATTCCCCATTATGTTTCACTGCAACACCCATTCGGTCTGCATCTGGGTCACAGCTCAATACAATGTCGGCATCTTCTCGTTTTGCATATTCCAAAGCCAAATTATAAGAAGCTGGTTCTTCTGGATTCGGTGTCGGTGTATTGGAGAAATCAGGATCCGGCGTACATTGTTCCTCAACAGCTACATAGTGATATCCTGCACGTTTGAAAACTTCTTTGACAGGAATATTGCTTGTACCATGCTGCGGTGTAAAGACAATTTTGATATCATCTTTATTCACATCCGGATTGAGCTGAATACTTAATACTTTTTCATAATATTGTTCATCAATATCTTTACCGATAATAGTGATCAGTTTTTCTTGTTCTGGTGTCGGATTGGCTTTGATAGATAATTCATCTTCCACTGCATTAACACGATCAATCACCTGCTGAGCTAGATGAGGCACTAATTGGCAGCCTTTTTCATCATACAATTTATACCCATTATATTCCTTTGGATTGTGAGAAGCCGTGATCATGATACCGCCGAAGCAGTTCAGCGTACGTACTGCAAAACTCAGTTCCGGAGTCGGACGCAGACTTTCAAACACATAGCTTCTGATATTATAGGTCGCTAATACTTTGGCACTGTCCATTGCAAATTCATAGGACATGTGACGGTTATCATACCCAATGGCAATCCCTCTGTTTTTAGCTTCTTCGCCATGGGCGCTGATGTATTCCGCAAAGCCGACATTAGCCTTGCGAATAGTATGGATATTGATGCGGTTCGTACCGGCTCCCAATAATCCTCTCATTCCTGCTGTACCAAATTCAATATTGGTATAGAAAGCGTCATTTTTAGCTTTTTCATCCATTGCTAAAAGTTCTGCTTTTAAAGCAGGATCAATATTTGGGTGATTCACCCATGTGCTGTATTTCTCTTCTACCATGTTAAACACTCCTTAATGTTAATACTTACAACAATATTGTATGCGCTTTCGAAATGAATTTCAATTCCATTTTGAGTTTTCTTTTCATTTTGTATCTTCTTGTGAAAAAAGAGCTGTTTTTAGACAATCTTGCCTTCTTGTTTATTGACTTTTCTTATTTTCTTATTATAATTCATAACGGATAGGAGGGTTTATATGGATCAATCAAAAGAACTGGCAACGGCTCCAGTCGGTAAATTATTATTTAAGTTAGCACTGCCTGCCATTGTCGCACAGATCATTAATGTTTTATATAATATTGTAGACCGTATCTATATTGGTCATTTACCTGAGATTGGGGCGGATGCACTGACAGGAGTCGGTGTAACAATGCCGGTCATTTTATGTATTTCTGCATTTGCAGCATTGGTCAGCATGGGTGCTGCTCCGCGTGCAAGCATCATGATGGGACGCAATGACTATGATCAGGCAGAAAAAATTCTTGGTAACAGCACTGTGATGCTGGTCATCATTTCTATTATTTTAACGTTAGTTATTTCCTTTTTCGGCTATGATATTCTGATGGTATTCGGTGCCAGTGAAAATACAATCACCTATGCATGGGAATATATGCGTATATATGCATTAGGAACTATTTTCGTACAGTTTGCTTTAGGCTTAAATGCTTTTATTACCGCTCAAGGCTATTCTACAATCAGCATGCTGACAGTGCTGATTGGGGCAATAATCAATATCATCTTAGACCCTATCTTTATGTTTGTCTTTGACATGGGTGTCAGCGGTGCTGCATGGGCAACCATTACTTCTCAAGCAATTTCTGCGATTTGGGTTGTCTACTTCTTAGTCAGCAAAAGAAGTACATTGAGAATCAAAAGAAAGAATTTAAATTTAGATCCATCCATTTCAATTTCCAGTTTATCTTTGGGAATGGGACCCTTCGTTATGCAATTCACTGAAAGTGTTATTATTACCTGCTTCAACACTTCCTTACTGAAATACGGTGGGGATATTGCAGTCGGTTCTATGACAATCCTAAGCAGTATCATGCAGTTTGCAATGCTGCCGCTGAGCGGTATGACGCAAGGTTCTCAGCCAATTGTCAGCTTCAACTATGGGGCTAAGAATTATGATCGTGTAAAAAGAACATTCCGTTATTTGCTTATCAGCTGCTTAGTATATTCAGTAACTTTGTGGGCATTGTGTATGCTCTTCCCTCAGATGTTTGCCCGCATGTTTACACCAAGCGTGGAACTGCAGGAATACACAAAATGGACAATGCGTGTCTATATGGCCGGATTATTTATCTTCGGTGCTCAGATTGCCTGCCAACAAACATTCATTGCTTTGGGAAATGCCAAAATGTCTTTGTTCTTAGCTTTACTGAGAAAAGTCATCTTATTAATTCCTTTGATTTATATTCTGCCGATGATTCTGCCAAATCAAACATTTGCGGTATTCTTGGCTGAACCAATTGCCGATATTATTGCCGTATGTACAACCTGTACATTATTCTATCAAACTTATAAGAAAATCGGTGTTGAAAACTAATCAATCAGAAAAAATGGAAATAGGAGTCAATTCACTATTTCCATTTTTTACATATATCATACAAAATTAGATTTCGGTATTGGATAAATAATAAAGCATATCTGAATAAATGATATTTTGATATCCCATCACCGCATTGCTTAAGACCCCTTCAAGCCGAAAGCCTAGTTTTTCCAATACTTTTCTGCTGGCAATATTGGCATCAAAGCATCTGGCTGTAATGCCTTTTAATTTTTCATTTACAAATGCATGCTGAATGACTGCTCTTAATGCTTCACTCATGTATCCTTTATTGCTTTCTTCCTCACACATCCAATAAGAAAGCTCTTTGGTGTTCGTCTGATAGCGAAGTGAATCTTGATGAAGATAAATGACACCGATTACATGATGAGTTTGTTTTAATTCCATGTACCAGACATTTTCTTTCTGACTGTCATTTTGAACCTCTTTTATCATCCGTTCAGATGTATAGATTTCCATTGCATTGTACTTCAATACGAATTCACTGTTTCTGATAGGATATAATTCAGAAGCATCGGCAAGAACAGCTTTTCGTAATATCAATCGTTCTGTCTCAATCACATGAATCACTCTCCTTAATTGTTTGTGTCATTTCTTCCAGTATGGCAATCACCAATTCTGATGTAATTGCAAAAGCCTTTGAACAGTTATTTTCAAATTGAACAGAACTGTTTTCATCTGCCATATCTGTAATCAATCTGACTGCAAGAAAAGGAATATGATTGGCATAGCAGCCATGTGCAATCGCCGCTGTCTCCATATCCACACTCAATGGATGATACTTTTCAATCAATTCATCTTTCTCTTCATTCGTATTAAAACTCTCTCCGATAATCATTTTTCCGATATGAATCTTCCGATTTCTTTTATGCACAGCTTTTTGTGCACATGATAAAAAAGGAATCAACTTGAAACCATATAGAAGAAAGCCATGGATGATATTCAGTCAAAATGTCTTCTGCCACATCATGATAAGCTATTTCACCGCCGATAATTCAGTCCAATACAGATAAGCTTTCATCTAACCCTCCTGCTTGATAAGTAATCTTTGAGTACAGTTTATCATTATCAACTTTTCGATTCAATTTATTTTGCAAGATTTCTTATCCATCTCTCTTTCTTCAACAGATAGATAGATATCACTAATTTTACCGCTTCTCCTAACTGTCCCAATAAATACAATTGAAATATATTCATATTTGTGCAATATGCTCCAAACAGCAGCAACGGAATCATAACCAGCCAAACACTTCCGCAATCCATCATTAAAATGGATCGTGCATCTCCTCCAGCCTTAAATATGGAATAATTCTGCATGCTCATTTGAAACATTAAAAAGCATACACTTTGCATTATGATCAATATCCGTGCATTTCGAATAATTTCATTTCCTGAAGCATTATATAATATTGGAACTATATAATTTGTCAAAAACATACAGATGCAAAAGAATATGGCCATCATAAGACCAAAACCCTCTGTTTGATAAGCACGTTTTCGAGCTTCCTTTAAATCACCATTCCCTAATTTTTGTGATACGAAAACTATGGTGGCTGTAGTTACGCCTCCGTTTAAGGTCTGGAAAATATCTAATATTGTTGATGAAATAGCATAACTGTTATAATTCATATCACCTTTTGAGCCAAAACATTTTAAGATGACAGAATTACTTGTGGACCATAATAAATCATTCAGATAAAATGGAATCAATTTAAGTATGATTTTTTTCATTAATACTTTTGATACACTGAATAAATCCTTTATCTTAGAAACAAATGGAAATTCATTGATTTTTAATGCAGTTAAATATAATACAAGTTCGGCAATTCTTGAAAGCAGTGTAGCAATAGCTGCTCCTTCGATGGAAAAAGAAGGTACTCCAAACCAACCATACATCAACATACCATTCAGCATCAACTTAATAGATACATTTATGATACATATATACATTGGGATTTTTGTTTGACCAATAGAACGCATTGCGCTGGCTATAGATAATGAAATGCATAACAGCAAATAAGAAAGACATGTAATACGAATATATCTTACACCAACATCAATAATTTGCGCATCGTTGACAAAAAATTTGACAATGATATCTGGAATAAATAATGCTGCAAGCAAAAATGGCAGCAGCAATACATAAGAAAGCAAAATAGAAATACGAAAAGATTCTTTTATTTTCTGTTCATCCTTGGCTCCGTGATATTGACTGATAAAGATTCCGCAGGTAGCGATTACACTGGATGTTCCGGAATTCATAATAGCAAAAAAACGATTGGATGCAGCAACTCCGCCTACAAATATCGCGCCCAATTGGCCTACCATAAGATTATCAATAAAGCTCAAACTGGAATTAATAAAATTTTGTACAATGATAGGAATGGATAATTTGATCAAATATTTGTTGAAATTTTTACTTCCGTATAATGTTTGATTCATTTTCTCTCCTTGTAAAAATCCTGTTGCTTTTAGCAACAGGATCATGTTATTTCAAATCTTCACCATTGGATTCAACTGCTTTTTTGTACCAAGCATAACTGTCTTTCAGTATTCTTTTTCCTGTACCATTATGATAATTATCATAATCGACATAAATGAATCCATATCTTTTTTCCATTTCGGAAGAACTGCAGCTCACAATATCAATCGGTCCCCAAGGATAATATCCCCAGATTTCTACGCCATCATAAATAGCTTCTTTTACTTGTTTGATATGTGAACGATAGAAATCAATACGATAAGGATCATGCAATTGACCTGATTCATCTAATTTTTCATGGAAGCCCATGCCATTTTCTGCAACAATCAATGGTTTCTGATAGCGATCGTAATATTCATTTAAAGCTACGCGTAATCCGACAGGATCCATGGTCCATCCCCAAGCATTTGCTTCTCCGCAAATATTGCGCTGCTCTTTTCCCGAAGCATCAATGTTGCTTGTGCCGTAGAAGGAGAAACTGACAAAATCCACAGTTTCTTTTAAATCTTCTCTATCTTGATCTGTGATCTCAATATTGAAACCTTTTTCTTCATAGAAGCGATACATGTAAGAAGGAATTTCACCTCTAACTTCTACATCCGAAAAATAATATTGCAATTGATTATGCTTCAAAGCCACCAAAGCATTTTCAGAAGTACCGCTTGCCGCATAACAATTGTGATAAGAAGACATTTCTCCGAATTTGAATTCCGGATTGATCTCTCGACCAATCTTCATAGCCTTTGCACTTGCAACAAGTTCATGATGCAATCCTTGATAAATAGCTTCTTCTAAATTATCTACATGATCACTTGGTATACCCAAATGATTAAATGTTTCAACCGCAAATGTATTGATTTGGTTAATAAGAATCCAATATTTCACCTTATCTTTGTATCGTTTAAAAATCGTTTCACAATATTTGACAAACATATCAATTGTTTTACGATTATACCATCCGCTGTATTTTAAGCAAATATTCAATGGTATTTCATAGTGAGAAATGGTGATCAATGGTTCTAATCCATATTTTCTCATTTCATCAAATACATCATCATAGAATTTTAATCCTTCTTCATTTGGTTTTTCATCATCCCCATTTGGATAAATTCTTGCCCAGTTGATGCTTGTTCTGATTGATTTAATTCCTAAACCGGCCAATAATGCAATATCTTCTTTATAGTTATGATAGAAATCAATCCCAAATCTTTTTGGAAAATATTTGGTTTTGCTGTCCAATAATGCTTGTACTTGTTCAGATGTAAAATTATGATTATTTCTTTCTTCAGGCGGAAGATCTCCCATAAATTCATTAATATCCGCTACGCAAAGACCTTTGCCGCCTTCCTGCCAAGCACCTTCCCATTGATTAGCTGCCGTGGCACCTCCCCAAAGAAAATCTTCAGGAAAAATCTTGCTGTTTTTTTTCATTTGTTTTCCTCCGTATTTTACTGGAAATATACCAATTGACCATGAGGAACTACACGAAACATAATTCCCTTTCCATATGCGGTAGCCTTAATGGTACTTTTGATATATTTAAGCGTTTCATCCATGTCTTCACAGTCTACTTCAAAAATTAAGGAAGCCGGGCGTATTTTATCATGACCGATAAATGATGCCGGATATTTTTCCATATGTGTGACTGTTTCTATGATATTGTCCCAGTTACTCTTGGAAGCACATTCTACACAGATTTTCATCATTTGTGCTCCTATGCTTCCTCAGCATTTTCAATAGCCACCATCTGTTTTTCCGCAACACGATAGAATGGAATGTAAATCAAGCCTTGAATAACCATATTCACTAATACCAGGACAACGGCACGCCAGCTATTTGTACATAAATAAGCTGCAATGAATGCCGGAATATTCCATACAGCCGCATCCGGAGCTACCATAGGCGGAACTAAACCGCTGGCAAAAGCAAAATAAGTTGTAAACACACAGATCACTTGTCCAATCAATGCAGGGACAATCAAAGTGGCATTCATTACGATTGGCAGACCGAAAAGAATTGGTTCATTAATATTGAATAAACCGGCCGGTAAAGCCATTGCAGCCAATGAACGATGTGTCTTGCTCTTTGAACGCAGCATCACTAAATTCAGCATTAAAGTACCGCATTGACCGCCAATGAATACGAAAGTAAAGAAGAATGGTTTTACAAAAATATATTCGGCAACAGCACCGGCAGCATAAGCTTCAGCGTTAGCCGCTGCCATAATGGTCCATCCAGGAGTTAATAATGTAGCCAAGATTTGCGGATGAATACCGCCAAACCACATGATTGTTGCTAAAACAGCATATAACAAAGCCATCACTAATGTATTACCTGCTGCTGTAACGATCGGTGTGATAATGGTTGCTAAAATATTATTCACATCAAATCCGATAAATTTAACTAATACAATAATAAGTACTGTAGTAAGAACAATTGGTACCAAACTTTCAAAACTTCCTGCAATATTAGAAGGAACTTGTTTCGGCAATTTAATGACAATTCCTTTCTTCACACAGAAATGATAAATTTCAATATTGATCACAGCAGCAATCATGGCTGTAAACATACCTGTTGCACCTAAATATCCGCCGTCAACACCATTTGCCATGATGAAGAAGATGAAAGCAGAAGAGATTCCGCCAACCAATTTATCCAAATCATAAGCTTTAGCTAAGTTATATCCCATACCAAAAGCAACATAAAGGGAGATAATGCTGACAGATAAATTAAACGGAATTCGAATGATCGTGTTAATATCCGGATTAGCAGCAATAAATTCAGTCCATGCAGGAATCGGCAGCGTCGCTACCATCAAACACAATGAACCAAAAATAGTTAACGGCATGGTAGCAATCAACGCATCACGGATCGCAATGATATAACGATTCTGTGACATTTTTGTAGTAATCGGCACTAAATATTTCTCAATAGCTGAAGTCATTTTATCAAATACACTATCCATATTTTTCTCCTTTTTTGATTATTTTAATACTTCCATCACATGACGAATAATTTTCTCCCCATTCATCATGCCATAATCCATCATCTCAATCGTTTCCACCGGCACATTCGGACATTTCTCCATAATCTCAGCCTTTTGAAAACGAACCTGCGGTGCTAATAAAATCATATCTGCACTTGTACCAAAATCTTTTGCTTTATTTGTTCCATAAGCGTGAATTTCACAGTCAAAGTTCAATTTTTTAGCCGCTTCTTCCATCTTACTGACCATCAAACTTGTGGACATCCCACCTGCACATAACAATACAATATTCTTACTCATTGCTTTCACCTCCTAACTTTTTGTACACGATTTCCCATAAAGCAACAATTTCTTTTCCCAGATCAATAGCATTAAGTGCGTTCATCAAATGATCTTGTGAATGTGTCAATAACAAACTAAATTGATAGTTCTCCCCTCTGGCCTCAGTCACCAGCAATTTCGTCTGAATTTCATGTGCTTCATTGATTGATGCTTCGGCATCTTCAATTTTTTGCTTTGCAGTTTCAAACTCATTATTTCTTGCATAATTAATTGCTTCCATCATTGAGCTTTTGGCATTTCCGCCATTCATGATTAATTGCATGACCAACTTTTCCAACTCACTGTTTTGCATTGTTTCCCTCCTTTCATTGCGCTTTGTGTATTTTTCAAATACACTTATTGGTTGATTTCAGTCTACCATAGGGTAATTATTTTGTCAAACTTCCCTTTTTTTACAAAAAAATACAAAAATCACTCAAACGTATAATTGTTTAGATACACTATTAATCAATTAATATTTGATTGAATACACTTTGTTTAAATCACATTTTCTTATTCCAAAATTCATTTCATGTAAATACACAATCTTTCTCTTTTTTTCATAAATTACACACATATTTTTAAAAATTTTTTTCTAAAAAAAGATATGCCTTCCAAGACATATCTTTTTGATTGATCATCCTTTTTTTGATTTCTTAATAATACAGATAATATTGGCTAATTCATCATCATTCAAATGTACTCCCGTTTCTTTTTCAATGGGTGCAAATTTCATTTCAATCAATTTGCTTAATTCAGCATTTCCTTTCAAGATCTCCGATGTATAAGGATTGATGGCCGTCACGATGCCTGCCTTCTGCCGATCAACAGAGCAAGCCAAATGAATTAACAAACCTATTTTCTCATTCATATCTATCGGCTTTCCGTATCCCTTTTCTACATCCAAAATAAATTCAATGAACTGTTCTTTCAAAATCTCCATATCCACATTCGTTAAATCTTTGGATAAATGATCACAAATCAAATTTGAAGAACTGATAAATTGTTGTTTCTGTGCAACATTGTTATTCAGCAATGATTCCAGATCACGATTATCTGCATTAAAAACATTTTCAATTGGTATATAAGGAATTCCATATATATCCGGATTAAAAGTTCCTGTAATACAAATAATCTCTTTTTCTTTACTTAACTTATTTAATTTAAACATGAAACTATTCTGATCTGCTAATTCCAGCGGAACAATTTCAATATCTCCCAAATTAAATTGATTTTCCAAATATTTCTTGATTTGAATAGCCGTACCTTCTCCTGTCATACAGAAGCTGACAATCACTTGGTTGCGTTTCTTCGTATCGCGTTTCTCTCCAATAACTGTTTTATTTTCATAATAATTGTATATGTTGTCATACGCTTCATTCAATGTATCGGAAAGCATGACTTTTTGACAGCAATCCAAAAGCATCATCATGAATGGTAATTCAACAATTTTCATCTTGATTCCCAATTCCATTTCAAGCATATTAAAGATATCTGCCAAAGATCCTATATCACAGAAGACCAAGATACCATTTTCATGCGGAATATTCAGGACTAATTTTTTAATATCCTCATAAGCATCCAAAGGCTTTTTATTCAGCATTAGATCATAGGAATAGATCTGCATATTGATCAATCCTTTGATGGTATCAGCCAATGATTTTGCAATACTGCTGCCATGCATGGCAAATAAAATAGTCGGCTGATGATTTGAGCTTGTCTTTTCTTGAAAGAACATGGCTAATGTAACAATCTCATCAATGGACAAAGAAATAGAAAATTCTTCAAAAATACGATTACCTAATTCACTGGCTATCGCATATTCTTCTTTGCAATTCTCGACAAAATCCATGATTCGCTCTACCGGTATCACACTGCTGTTATTTCTGGATTGAATTAAACTGTTGATATGAATACATAAACCATAAAAAGTGGCAGCTTCATAAACACAATTTAATCGGCGGCTTGCCTTTTGTACAAACTCATGGGCAATATCGATAATTTTCGCATCGACAAGCTGTGCCAGTTGTTCCTTATTGACAATTGTTTTCTTTAGATCTATTTGATATTTATTGAATTGATTTTCAATTCCTACATTGACAATGGTATTTATTTCATGCTCAGAAAATCCTCTTTGCTGCAATTCTTTGCTTTTTTCATCTATCCAATTATAGATAGTCGCATTGTTATCATTCTTTTCTTGAATCATCAAATCTTTGTTATCAAAAATATAGTTGGACCCTGCAGTAATGAGCTGATCCACTTCCGTATATCTATTTTTATAATTTAATAAACCGGAGCGTACATGAATCGGAAAGTCCATGATCAAAACTTCTTTGACATTATTCTTGGATTCAAGCTGTCGGACATAAGCGCTGGCACAAGCTTGACGAATATCATTTTTTAGTTGTTTCATACTGTTATTGCAATTATAAAGAAGCAATGAGATCAATGTTTCGGAATTCATGGAAAAACTGCAATTGCTTTTCGCAGCTTCTTCATACATATATTTTTGAATGATTTGAAATCTTTCACTCAATCCTCTTTCATCAAGCATCGGAATATCAATCACAATCGAAAATTTCTTACGTATACTCTCTGAAAATTCATCTAAATTGGCAGTTTCTTCTAAAGCGCATATCAACAAAGTATCCGTATATCTCATCTTTCCGCCATCTTCATATGCATTTTCATCCAAAATAGAAGAAATGATATTCTTTGATTCATAATCCAATAAATGCCAGTTTTCAATATAAAAATAACCATTTTCAACTTCATTCAATTTCTCTTTAAATATCTGATTCATCTTCACTGCATTATCTTTATAATTCAAGCAGTCCAATTTGATAAAAGGAGCATTGTCATCTAAATTTTTCTGACTGATTGCATAATCATGCATTTTTTTGGCAATAATGCTTTTTCCGGATCCTTTTGGAGCTATTAACAGAGTATGCAAGCTTTTATTGGGGTACATGACAGCCGCTTTGGCAAGATGAATGACCTTTTTCAAGCTGCCGTTCCAGCCTACAATTTCACCAAATATTTTCTGTTCTTTATCTTCAAAATCAAGATTACTGCGAAGATAGACGACAGGGCGTTTATTTTCACTTTTGATGGCATAACCTTCCTGAACCAATTCATTCAATAATCGACTGACATTGGTGCGCTGCATGGCCAGCTTTTCAGAAATTTCAATTGTATTCAATCCTTCTCCGTCATTCAGTAAATTATTCTCCAATAATTCCAGTATTTGTTGTTTATTTGTTGTTTTCATGGCTAACACCTCGTTTATAGTATACACTAAATGATAAAACAAACAAACAGTGTATCTTCTTATTTCTTAGAAATACACTGTTTATTCAGAATAATCAGTTTTTATTTGCAAGTGCTTTTTGAACTTGATTCAATCCTTTTGTGCAGTAATCAATTCCTATGCCGGTTGTCAGCATTGCGAATATGGAGCCAATCCCCACTACACCGCCCATGATTGCGCCTATAACTACAAAAAGAATATCAAAAATTGTTCTTATGGCTTTGAATGAGAGAGATGTTCTTTGTTCGATTCCATAAGCTGCCGCATCCACAAAATTCATTCCGTTCCTGATTTCAATCAATAAAGAAAAGGATAAGATCAGGCAAATCTGACCTATCATAACAGCTAGGATACGAATCCACAAAGAAGCATGAATCAAATTTATCTGAATAAATAACAGATTATAAAAATCAATAAATGTACCGACAAGTAAGCCATTGACAATCGTGACCCATCCTATATGCTTTCTTGCAATAATTAAGGCGATAATAAAAAATATCAAATTAAAGATACGCGAAGCATTTCCCAATGATATAGAAAATGTTTTTGACATTCCCTCTTGAATGATTGTCATTGTATCACCGCCTAAATTGGATTGAATAAATAAACCCACACCAATACCGCATAAGTTCATGGAAATGAGTAAAATTAATGAAACAAGCAGGATTTTTTTCATTCTAAGTTATCTCCATTGGATGCAATACATTTTTGATACCAATAAAAACTATCTTTTTTAATTCTTTTGCCGCTTCCTTTCCCAAAATCATCCAAATCAACATAAATAAAGCCATATCTTTTGGACATTTCGCAGGAAGTACAGCTGACAATATCAATTGGCCCCCATGGATAATAACCGCGTACATCAACTCCATCAAGCAAAGCTTCTTTAATTTGATTAATGTGTCTGCGATAATAATCAATGCGGTAATCATCATGAATTCTTCCTTCATCGTCAGGTTTTTCATCAAATCCGGATCCATTTTCTGTAATATAAATCGGAAGATGGTATCGATCATAATAGTCATTCAATGCAAATCTTAAACCAATCGGATCATTGACCCAGCCCCATGCATTCGCACTCAAATAAGGATTGACTTGTTTCCTTTGATCCAGATCCATTTCTGCACTACAGATACCTGTGCCATAATATGAGAAGGATAAGAAATCAACTGTATTATCAGCAATCAGTTCCATATCTCCCTCTTCAATTGTAAACATCTGAATATTTCTCTCTTCAAACAAACGTTTCAATGAGCTTGGGTAATATCCCTTGCATAAAACATCCAGAAACATATATTGCAGTTGATTTCTTCGCATATTTTCTACAACATCTGCAGGATTGCATGTACTTGGATAATTAATACCATGTACCACCATACAGCCAATCTGCATCTTCGGATTAATCTCTTTGGCTATTTTATACACATATGCACTGGCAACCATTGTATGATGCATGGCTTGAAAAGTCGCAGAACGATAGTCATCAACATAATCATAAGGGATTGATGTTTGATTATAACCTTCTCCAAAAATACTATTGATCTGATTAAAAACGATCCAATATTTCACTTTATTTTGGTATCTTATTAATACTGTCTTGGCATATCGAACAAAAAAGTCAATGACCTTACGATTCAGCCATCCGCCATATTTAAGAGATAAATTCAGAGGCATTTCATAATGCGAAATTGTGACCATCGGTTCCATTCCCAACGCAATCATCTCATCAAACAAACGATCATAGAATTGCAGACCTTTCTCATTTGGTTCTTCTTCCTCTCCTGTCGGATAAATTCTTGACCAATTAATGGATACTCTTAACGTATTAAAGCCCATTTCTTGAAACAAGCGCAGATCTTCTTTATAAGTATGATAAAAATCAATACCAAATCTTTTCGGATAATAAAATTTTGTTGTATCATTCATTCTAAATTTTAGATTATCCATGGTATATTGTTCATTGCGTGTATGACTTGATTTCGCATCTTTGCCAGGATCATAAATATGAATATCGGCAATAGACATTCCTTTGCCATCTTCCAAATAAGCTCCTTCACATTGATTAGCAGCTAAAGCTCCTCCCCATAAAAAATCCGGAGGAAAAACATTTTCCTTACTCATATGATCATCTCCTCGTATAATATGACATGTAATCAATAATATTTACTATTGATTACATCCTCTAATTTTAAGATAATAGT
>CALUVS010000026.1 GCA_944324265.1 uncultured Traorella sp. | reverse complement strand
AGAATCAGATCGTTTGTTTAAACAAATAAGTTCACTTTTGTTTGCGGAAAGCAATCCGATCGGGATCAAATATCTTTGCAGCAAAAAAGGCTTTTGTTTGAATACGCTTCGTTTGCCGATGACGCCGATCAGTGAAGAAGCGCAGAAGAGAATCGATGAACAGCTGAAATGACAATTTCTGCATCATAGAAATGGTAAACATAACGTAGGTGATTTATGAAAGTCAAATGCTTTGATGAACAGCATGAAGAAGATCTGACTCATGCAATCAATAGTTTTATTGCAGATAAACGAATATTGGATATTCAGTTTTCAACCTGTGCTTTTCTGGATGATCATGAACAGATATATTGCTTTTCGGCGCTAGTGCTTTACGAGGAATAAAATCTGAATCAGGATACAGACTATTGACAGGAGGAAATTGTATGAAAAAATCAACTTGCATCAATTGTTCTGTTACTTCATGTCATTTCAATGAAGCGCGTCTTTGCAATGCGGCAGAGATCACAGTAGGCTGCAACAATGCTTCAATGCCGTCAACATCAAAAGAAACAGAATGTGTTTCATTCAGAATCAGACAATAGGGGCGTGAGCCTCTTTTTCAATGATTCGTACATTTCAATTTTTATTCATGAATGAATTGTGATATACTAATAATGAGGTGTTTCTTATGAAAAAGATAACTATATTGTTTATAGTCATGCTTTTGATGGGCTGCAGTGCTATCAGCAGCATTGAAAATGAACATAGCGGAAAATATGAAAACTACATTGAGTTGATCATCAACAATAACGGTGCAGTAAGCGCTGAAATACCTTTTGAATATGAGGTGACCATTGAAGAAAACAATGGGGAATATATTTATGATGTAGATATTTTTAATCCTAGAGTAGCCATGTATGATGTGGAAATGATTGCAGTGGATCAGACTTTGATTACCGATGATTATTTAGCGCCTAGCTTAGGAGTAGCTGAAGATACACAGTTTAATATGATTCCCAATCAATCAGATTCATCACGCGGTTATTATCAGCGTTTAGGCTTGAATGGTATTGCGCCGGGAAGTGATTTTACCTTACAGATGCTGGTTTCTTATAAAGATGCCACTTTGGTGAATGAGAAATTGATTTTCTTTACGATTCATTCACTCGATTATCTTGAAATTGCAGAGGATGAAGCAGTGAGTGAAGAGAGTGTGACAGATGAAACAGGCACAGAGGATGGAAGCACGGAAGAAACGGAAGAAGGAGCTCAATAAGATGAAATCAGCAAAACAATCTCTTGTTTTCGGCGGTCTTATCAGTTCTGCAGGAATTTTGATTGCGAAGATCTTAGGTCTTGTTTATGTTATTCCTTTCAATGCCATTGCTGGTGTCGATGTTCAGTATTATGGACCTGCCTATATTATTTACAGTTATATCTTGAATGTTTCGATTGCAGGTGTGCCTTATGCAATTGCTACTTTAGTAGCCAAATATTATAATGCAGAAGATTATAAAACAACCTTGCTGATCAAAAAGATTTCTTTGGGCTTGATGCTTGTGCTGGGCTTTGCCGGCATGATGTTTTTGATCTTGTCTTCCGGCTGGATGGCTGAATTGATCATGTCCAGCGGCGCAACAGAAAGCAGCATTGCGACAATGAAGACAACACTTGTATTGGTGTCTTTTGCTTTATTCTTTGTTCCTTTATTAAGTTCTTACCGAGGTTTTTATCAAGGCTTGAATGATATGGAAGTATATGCATTTTCTCAAGTGCTTGAACAATTGACGCGTGTGCTGTTCTTGCTGGGAGCGGGAGCTATTGCCGTATATGTGTTCCGTATGGATCAGATATGGGCAGTGTATTTCGCTGTGTTCTCTACAAGTGTAGCGGCTATTTGTGCTTTGGCTCATATGATCATGTATGATCGAGTCAATATAAAAAGCATTCAGTTAAGAGCGAATATTCAGGATAGAGTTCCGAATACGGATTCGGCTTCAATCTTCAGAGAATTGATTGCGATTGCTTTGCCTTATCTGTTAGTTGCAGTTGTAGGCTATTCCAATGACTTGATTGATCAGGCTTTCTTTGTTTCTACCTTGACAGCGACAGGAATGGCGGCGGAATTGGCTATTTTCATTTCCGGATCCATTATCTTTACACAGATTGCGAAAGTGGTTGCGATTCCGCAGATCTTTGCACAGGGCTTTTCTATTTCAGTGATTCCGAATATTACGGTTTCATTGGAACAAAAAGATTATAAAAAAGTAAAGCGTCAGATTTTTGATTGCTTGGAATCAGTGATCTTTATCAGTTTGCCTTTGGTGTTCTGCTTGTTTTATTTTTCAAGAGAAATTATGTTTTTGCTTTTCGGCAATCCAGAGGTAGCCATTACAAATGCCAGCGGTCAGACCTTGATGACAATTATGCAGCTGGATTATCAAGCGTATCTGCTTCAATGGCGTTCTATTGATTCGATGCTGGGAACGATTGCACCGATCTTAACATCTTTATTGATGGCAACACGTCTTCGCAAAGATATTCTGCGTAATTTGATTGCCGGAAGTATTGCAAAATTGATCGTAGTTGTTCCATGTGTTTATTTGTTCGGCATTACCGGCAGCACGATCAGCAATATTATTTCTTATGGAACTATTATCGTTTTGGATATTTTATGTTTGACCAAGAAATTCAAAATGAATTGGAAATTAAGTATCCGCAAGGTTCTTGTGATGCTGCTCAGCTGTATCGGAATGGGGCTTGTCGTATTGATCCTGAATTTTATTTTCGGAGATGTTGTAGAAAAAGGAAGAATCATGACATTTATTTATTTAGCTGTACAGGGAATTTCAGTCATGGCTTTTTATCTGGGTGTTACATCAATGTTTCAGCTTCCGCAGCGTCTTTTAGGATTAGATCTGAAGAAGATCATGAGGAAATTGGCTCATGCGCGCAGATAAGTATTTGGCACATTGCGGCATGGGAACCCGCAAGGAAGTAAAGAAAATGATTCGTGACGGACATGTCTTTGTCAATGGTGAAATGATTCGCAAGGATGATTTTAAGATTGATGAAGAGAAAGATGAAGTCAGTGTGGATGGTTTGCTGCTGCATTATGAGAAATCCGTTTATTATATGTTAAATAAACCGCAGGGAGTGGTCAGTGCTACGATGGATGATCGCTATGCTACAGTATTGGAATGCTTTGATTGTTTTTTGCCAAGTGATGTATTTCCGGTTGGCCGGTTGGATATCGATACGGAAGGCTTGCTTTTGATCAGCAATGACGGTGCTTTGGCCCATGACTTGCTTTCGCCGAAAAAACATGTAGATAAAACTTATTATGTCGAGTGTGAAAATGTGATTACACCGGCTATGATTGAAATATTGGAAAATGAGATTGTTCTGAAGGAAGATCGCTATCAGCCTGGAAAAGTTATTGCCTATGAAGATCATTGGCTGAAACTTGTGATTCAGGAAGGAAAATTTCATCAGGTCAAGCGTATGGTACATGCTGCCGGCAATGAGGTTACATATTTAAAAAGAATCGGCTTTGGCCCTTTGCAGCTGGATGAACAGCTGAAATGCGGTGAATATAGAAGATTGACAGATGAAGAAATCAAACAGTTAAAGAAAGGGCAGAGAATATGAAACAATATTTAGATTTATGTCGCTATATCTTGGAAAATGGTGAGACACGTATGGATCGTACGCAGACAGGAACGAAGTCTTGTTTTGGCTATCAGATGCGTATGGACCTGCGGGAAGGTTTTCCTCTGCTGACAACCAAAAAAGTATTTTTCAGAGGGATAGCGGAAGAATTGCTTTGGTTTATTTCCGGTAATACCAATATACAGCCGTTAGTGCAGAAAAATGTGCGTATCTGGAATGAATGGCCGTATGAAAAATACAAAAAAAGTGATGATTATCAAAATGAAACGATGGAAGAATTCATCGAAAAGATCAAAAATGATGATGAATTTGCATTGAAATATGGTAATTTGGGACCTGTATATGGCAAACAATGGCGTGATTTCTTCGGTGTGGATCAGCTGAAAGAACTGATTGAGGGCTTAAAAGAAAATCCTTTTTCCCGCCGTCACATTATTTCTGCTTGGAATCCTGCGCAATTAAATGAAATGGCCTTGCCGCCATGTCATGCTTTTATGCAGTTTTATGTTTCCAGTGATCAGAAATATTTATCTTGTCAATTGTATCAGCGTTCTGCCGATGTCTTTTTAGGAGTACCGTTCAATATTGCTTCTTATGCCTTGCTGACGCATCTGATTGCTTCCGTATGCGGCTATGAAGCCAAAGAATTTATCCATACTTTCGGAGATGTTCATATTTACAAGGATCATTTAGAGCAGATTGAGCTTCAATTGACCCGTACGCCAAGAAAATTGCCGCAGATCAAGATCAATCCGGCTATTACCAATATCGAAGATTTTACTTATGAGGATCTGGAAATTATCGGTTATGATCCTTATCCGGCAATCAAAGGGAAGGTCAGCGTATGATTTCATTGGTCGTTGCATGTGATGCCAATCGCTTGATAGGCAAAAAGGGCTGGATGCCTTGGAATCTGCCTGAAGATCTGAAACATTTTCGTCAAGTTACGCTGAATAAAAATATTTTGATGGGACGCAAAACTTTTGAGGGAATCGGAAAACCGCTGCCAAAGCGCAAGACATATGTCTTGACGCGTCAGATGATTCAATATCCTTATGAGGAAGTGGAAGTGGTGCAGGATCTTGAAAAATTGATCCAACATTTTGCCCATAGTCAGGAAGAGCTTGTGGTCTGCGGAGGAGCTCAGATCTATGAATTGCTGCTGCCATATGTACAGGAAATGTGGATATCCGTTGTAGAAGGTGAATATGAAGGTGATACATATTTTCCTGCAGTTGACTTTGATCGTTATGAGTGTATTGAGAAAACAATAAAGGAAGGATTTACGATTTATCATTATTTAAGAAAGGAATCATTATGAGATTTATAGACATCATTGAGAAAAAAAGAGATGGAAAAAAATTGACTCAGCAAGAAATTCAATTCTGGATCAAAGGTTATGTCGATGGAGCAATCCCTGATTATCAAGTATCTGCTTTGTGCATGGCCATTTATTTTCAGGGAATGGATAATGAAGAAATCGCATGGCTGACTGATGCGATGCTGCACAGCGGTGACATCATTGATTTGAGTGATATTCCGGGCATCAAGGCGGATAAGCATTCTACAGGCGGAGTAGGTGACAAAACAAGCTTATCTTTGACTCCGATGGTTGCTGCCTGCGGACTGAAAGTTGCGAAGATGAGCGGCAGAGGCTTAGGACATACCGGCGGTACTTTGGACAAAGTTGAATCCATTGAAGGCTTTAATATTGCTTTAAGCGAAGAACAATTTAAAAAGCAGGTCAGTGAAATTGGACTGGCGCTTATTGGACAGACCAGTGAAATTGTTCCGGCAGATAAGAAATTATATGGTTTGAGAGATGTGACTGGAACAGTGCAGTCCATTCCTTTGATTGCCAGCAGCATCATGTCAAAAAAATTGGCCAGCGGATCAGATACCATTTTATTGGATGTGAAGTTTGGTGAAGGAGCATTCATGAAGACACCGGAAGAAGCTGAAAAATTAGCTTCTACGATGATTGCGATCGGCAATCATTTAGGCAAAGATACCAAAGCGATGATTTCCAATATGAATCAGCCATTGGGCAATGCCATTGGCAATGCATTGGAAGTAAAAGAAGCGATTGCGACATTGAAAGATGAAGGACCTGCCGATTTCAAAGAATTGTGCATGAGTGCAGGAGCAATCATGCTGATGCAGGGAAAGATTGCTCAGGATGAAGCTTCAGCCAGAGCAATGCTTCAAGAAGCCATTACCAGCGGTAATGCTTTGCAGAAACTAAGAGAAATGGTGATAGCTCAAGGCGGAAATGTCAATATGATCGATCATCCGGAAAAACTGCCGCATGCAGCGAATGTCATTGAAATGAAAGCAGAGTGTAACGGCTATGTCAAAGAATTAGATGCCTTGAAACTGGGAACATTGGCGATGCTGATCGGTGCCGGCAGACGTGTCAAAGAAGATACGATTAACTTTGGTGTCGGTATTGTCTTGAATAAAAAAGATGGTGATTATGTAGAAAAAGGCGATATTTTAGCTTATGTTCATACAGATACTCCGCTGAGTGATGAATGGATCGAAGATTTCTATCGTTGCTTTGTTTATTCGGATACACCGACTCAGAAAGCACCATTGATCTATAAGATTGTCAAATAGCAGTGCTGAGAAATCAGCACTTTTTATATATGAAATTTTCTGTTTTTTGAGTAAAATATTTTCAGAATTTTCATCAAAAGGAGTCTTTAAAAGTGGGTCATAAAGTGATAATATTTATAAGGTGATTGAGTTGAAAAGGAGAAATTTAACTGGTTTAGTTATGAGTGCATTCCTTTTGGGAGGCTGTGCCAGTTCAGTTTATACGGGGAGTGTTAAATTAAGTGGTTTTAAGACAGCAGAAGAACCATCAACCTTCTGCACACATATACAGCCGGAGACAATTGATGCGGATGCCTTGGCATATTATGAAAACAGCGCTTTTGTAGGAGATTCAAGGGCGGATACAATTCGTGAATTTGATTTATTTTATGGGGTAGATTATGCTGTTTATGCAGCTCCTTCTTTGGATTTGAATCGAGTCTTTATTCAGCAGGTTATTCCTTTGGACAATGGATTGATGGGAACAATGCTGGATGCATTAGCTCAAAGATCATTTTCTAAGGTTTTTGTCAGCTTTGGATTAAATGAATTGGGCTGGTATGCAATGGATGTATTTGAGGAACAATATACGAATCTTGTCAATGAAATCAAAGCTCTTCAGCCCAATGCTCAAATTTATTTGATGAGCGTATATCCATTTGCACAATCTGTTTTGAATAATTATGAATATACAACATTAGAAAAGCTGGCAGTTATTAATCAATCTATCAGCAATGTAGCTGCGAATACAGGTGTTATGCTGCTGGATCAATCTCAATTTTTACCGGAGGGTTCAGAATATCTGCCGGAAGAATGGACTTTTGATGGCTATCATCTGAATGCAGATGGAGCCAATGCATGGTTTGAAATGATGCTTAGGGAAGGAGAAGGAAAAGTATATGTACATGAAAAAAATCCTTGCAATCGCTAGTGTCGGTTTATTAACAGCCTGCAGCAGCAATCCTGCCATTGATGCCGATCAGCTTTATGAAGATGTGAAAGCACAGTATTTTAATGATACGATGATTGAAGTAGATGCTTCTTTAGCAAAAAACTTATTATTTTTAGAAGATGAAAACAGTGTCTGCATAGGATGGACATCTTCGACGAATGAAATTTCTGAATTGATGATCTGTCAGGGCAGTGAAGAAGTGCATGATAAGCTGGATGCACGCATTCAGTATTATAAAGATGCGGCAGAGCGCTATACACCGGAAGATGTAGCGCTGATTGAAAACAGTCAGCTGTTTGAACTGCAGAATCTTTCGATTCTGGTCATGGGTGAACAGGCAGAAGAAATCGCCCAGTATATTCAATCGAATTATTAAGAGGACCTGAGTATCAGGTTCTTTTCTTTTGTATATTAACATAAATTAAATTGAGGTGAATATGAAAAAAATTATCATGTTTCTTTTATGCTTGAGTTTTTTAGTTCAGCCGATTCAAGCCAATGATGATCTGGGACTGCAGGCACCAAGTGCTTATCTGATGGAATACAGTACCGGAAAGGTCTTATATGAAAAAAATGCATTGGAAAAAATGTTTCCGGCCAGTATGACCAAAATGATGGGCTTGATCTTAATTTATGAGGCATTGGACAGCGGCATGCTTCAGCTGGATGAAATGGTCAGTGTCAGTGAAAATGCAGCCAGTATGGGCGGCTCACAAATTTATCTGGAACCCAATGAAATGATGAGTGTTTCAGATTTGCTGAAAGCTATCTGTATTGCTTCTGCCAATGATGCGATGGTGGCAATGGCAGAGAAAATCGGCGGAACGGTGACCAATTTTGTCAATCAGATGAATGAAAAAGCCAAGGAATTGAATTTAGAGAATACACATTTTACAAATACGACCGGACTTCATGATGATGAGCATTATTCTTGTGCCAAAGATATGGCTATGATCGGTCAGGAATTGATTCGTGTGGGGCAGGAGGAATTATTGGCGATTACCTCTACCTATGATGCTTATGTGCGAGAAAATACTGCTTCTCCTTTTTGGCTGGTCAACACAAATAAGTTAGTAAAACAGCTGGAAGGAGTAGATGGTTTAAAAACCGGTTTTACACAGGAAGCAAAAAGCTGCATCACAGTTACAGCAAAACGCGGGGATATTCGTTTGATCAGTGTTGTGATGAATGAAGCAGATTCCAAGATCAGGAATGCAGAAAGCAAACAATTGATTGATTATGGCTTTTCTTTGGTCAGCTATGTTCCGATTTATGAAGTTCATGATATTTATGAAAATGTAGAAATCAAATTAGCTTCACCGAAAAACGTCGATCTTGTCTTTTTAGAACCTGTCGGAAGCATTCAAGTCAAGGATCAGGTGGTTTCAATCAAAGAAATGCAATTAAAGATTACGGCTTCTCTGCCATATGAAGTGCATGAGAAAATCGGAGAAGTGACGATTCACTTTGATGACGGAACAGTTATTGCTGCGGATGTCGGAGTCAATGAAAGAGTGCTGCCTTTAACTTATTTTGATTTGGTATTGTCCAGCATGGCTTCACTTCTGACAAATTAATCGTCGAGATGTGAGTTTGTTTGTCGAAAAGAAACAGGACTTCTTTTACCTATGGTATGATGCATAGGGAAAGGGTGAAAATATGAAAATTGAAAAAAATGGGAATCAGCTCATTTTCTTTTTTGAAGGTGAAATGGATCATCATCAGATTTCCTTACTGAAAGATATTTGTGTTGAAGCCATTGAAAAAACACATCCAGAAAAAGTAATCTTAGATTTTAAGCATGTGAGTTTTGTCGACAGTACCGGTATTGGATTTGTGCTGGCCAGATATAAGCAGCTGAATGCCTATCGCGGAGAATTGACCTTGCGTAATCTTTCACATCATCAGCATGCTTTGTTTGCTATGTCAGGTTTATTTCAATTAGTCAGAGAAGAAGGAGAAGCATATGAATAAAATGAGCTGTAAATTTAAAAGCAGAGCTGAAAATGAAGCATTTGCCCGTACGATCGCTCTTTCTTTTTTGATGCCATTGAATGCAGCGGCTGAAGAAATGATGGAGATACGTACCTTAGTTTCAGAAGGAGTGACCAATGCAATCATTCATGGCTATGAGGGCAATCGTGAAAAGATGGTAAAACTGGAAATAGGTTATGATGATCATGGTCTGATTACTATCATCATTACGGATAAAGGCAAAGGAATCAGCGATATTGATCAGGCATTAGAACCATTATATACAAGCAAGAAAAGCAGTGAAAGAAGCGGAATGGGTATGACGATCATGCAGACATTTTCTGATTCTTTTGATATTATCTCTGCCGAAAATGAAGGGTGTACGATCGTCATACAAAAACAGCTTCATGTCAACTTATCAGCAGCTGAGTAATGAAGAACTGATTGCTTTGATTCAGCAAGAGGATGAGGCCGCCAAAGAATATTTTGTTGAAAAAAATCAAGGGCTGGTTTATTCCTGTATTCAGCGATTCGTAACCAAACGTACTTCCAAAGAGGATTTATTTCAGATTGCCTGCATTGGTCTGATGAAAGCATTGAATAACTTTGATTTATCATTAGGACTGCAGTTTTCGACCTATGCTATTCCCATCATGCTGGGAGAAATCAAACGTTATTTTCGTGATGAGGGAAGTGTCAGAATCTCCCGTTCTATCAAAGAGAATTATCTTGTATTAAGAGGTGTCAGAGAAGAATTGATACAGAAGCTGCAAAGAGAACCTACCTATCAGGAGATTGCCATACAGAGCGGATATGCCAGTGAAGATGTTCTGATTGCTTTTGAAGCCAATCAATTTGTTTCCAGTATCGATGAAGTATTGATTGATCATAACGGCAGCAGTATGGTCATGGGGGAACGATTTGCCAAAAAAAGCAGTGATGAAAATCTGCGCATTGCTTTAAATCAAGAGATTTCAAAGCTTTCTGTTCAAGAACAATTACTTATTTATTATCGATTTACTTTAGGATATCGTCAAAAAGAAATTGCCGAAAAAATCGGTTTATCCCAGGTACAAGTATCCCGAATGGAAAAACTGATCCTGCATAAGCTGAAAGACAAATTCAGTATATAGAATTCACCTTCTGAGCATACTAATGTCAGGAGGTTTTTTTATGAATCCAATGAAAATGAAAGAAATCAGCAGGCGTCATCAGCCCGTGACACATAAAGGCAGAAATGCTGTTATGGCCGGAATCGGCGGAGGCAGCCTTGCTTGTTTGGGACAATGGGCGATAAATCGGCTTACAGGCATTTATTCACCAAGTGATGCAGCGACCCTTGTCATGCTGGGAATTATTTTGATTGCAGCTTTGCTTACTGGCTTTGGCATTTATGATAAATTAGCACAGATCTTCGGCGGGGGACTTTTTGTTCCTATCAGCGGCTTTGCTAATGCATTGGCCAGCTCAGCGATGGAATGCCGCAGTGAAGGCTTTATATTCGGTATCGGCAGCAATATGTTCAAATTAGCTGGTTCAGTCATCACCTATGGAATTGTTTCGGCTTTGATATTCAGTACGCTGCGCTATGGGTGGATGCTGTTATGACCACACTGGAATTTAAAAATGTATTTGTCAGATCAAAAGCAGCTGTTGTCGGACCCATGGAAAAAGCAGGACCATTAGGCAGTTATTTTGAACATGTCGCAGAAAATCTGCATCTTTCAGAAAATAGCTTTGAGAAAGCAGAGCGTGCAATGATGGAAGAAGCTATTGAAATTGCTTTGCGTGAAGCTCATTTAAAGAAGCATCAGATTGATCTGGCTTATGGCGGGGATCTGATGAATCAGAATGCGACCAGCAATTATTTGGCGGCTCAGCTGCAGTGCCCTTTTATCAGTGTATATGGTGCTTGCAGCAATGCTGCATTGGTGATCGGTGAAGGAGCTATTGCAATTGAACATCTGAATATGAAAAATGTGCTCAGCTTTACCGGAAGTCATATTGCCTCTGCGGAAAGGCAGTTTCGCTATCCCAATGAATACGGAACACAGAAGAAAGAAACTTCCACGACCACTGTAACAGGGGCGGGAGCCATTGTTCTGAGCAATGAGTTTTCAGCACTGCGGGTAACGCATTTTACGATCGGGAGGGTCATTGATTGGCAGTTTTCTGATGTCAATGACATGGGAAAAGCCATGGTGCCGGCTGCTTATGATACATTGCTGAGTCATTTTCAGGATACTAAGCGGACTTTTGATGATTATGATTTGATTGTAACAGGAGATCTCGGCAAGATCGGCTATGCCATGATGAGTGAATGCGTGGAAGAACAGCGCTTTCAGCTGCACAATAAGCTCAATGACTGCGGCATCATGATTTATGATCTGAATCATCAGGAGGTTTACTGCGGCGGAAGCGGATGCGGCTGTTCGATGGTCGTAACAATTGGGAAATTGCTCAAAGATTTGGAAGATAAGAAAATGAAGCGAATTTTATTGATTGCTACAGGGTGTGTGCATTCGCCAATCTTGGTCCAGCAAAAAGAAAATATTCCGACAGTAGCGCATGCCATTTGTTTTGAAAGGAGTCAGTAAATGATCTATCTTACTTCTTTTTTATTCTGCGGCTTTATCTGCATGATTGGACAAATCATCTATGATAACACCAAATGGACTTTCGGACATATCACGACATTGTTTGTAGTGTTGGGTGCTTTATTAGAAACGCTGGATATTTATGACACATTGATTCGTTATGTCGGCTTTGGTGCTCAGCTGCCGATTCTTTCTTTCGGTCATTCATTGGCTCATGGATCTTATCATGGGGCTTTGCAGAATGGCTGGTTAGGACTAGTCAACGGTTTATTCGATAAAACATCCAGCGGAATTGCTTTTGCCATCTTTGCCGCGTTTCTGTGTGCTGTGCTGTTTCGGCCGAAGCAATGAAATTATCCTCGATAGCTTCAGCGCTGGAACAATGCTTTGATGTTGTATTTCATCAAGCCTTTATCGGCAATCAGTCAGTGGAAATGCTGTTTCTTTCTTCCTTGACCAATCAAATGGCCATAACGCAATTGATCGAAGGATTTTTATTCAGTCAGAAACAAACTCGGGTTTTCTTTAACGGAAGTATCTCTGCTGTTGAAGATGAGAAAAAGGCTTATGTACTTCTGCTTTCAGGGCAATGCTTGGTTGAACTGGAGGGACAGCTTTATGCTATTGAGACACGTCAATATCCGACACGCTCCGTGCATTCACCGGAAAGTGAGAAAAGTATCCGTGGTTCGAGTGATGCTTTTAATGAAAATATTCTGACGAATGTCGGTCTGATTCGCCGCCGGATCAAAGATGAGAGACTGCAGGTACAGCTGAAACAGGAAGGTAAAATGAGTCATACCGATATTTGTCTGATCTATATGAAGGAATTGGTTGATCAGCAGGTATTGGATGATTTTGAAAATCGTCTGAAAAACAATCAAAGCATCGAGATACAAAATGAGCGGAATCTTGTGGAAGCATTGTATGGCCGAACATTGAATCCTTATCCGCATGTGCGCTATACGGAAAGACCGGATATCTGTGCAATTCATTTGATGCAGGGAAGTGTTGTGGTGCTGGTAGACAATATGCCGAGTGCCATGCTCCTGCCTACTACTTTTTTTGAACAGCTCCAGCAGATTGAAGAATATACGCAGACTCCTTTGATTGCCTTTTCAACTCGGCTGATCCGCTACAGCGGAATCTTTGCTTCTTTGTATTTATTACCCTATACAATTGCTTTGGTGCTCAGCGGGAAAAATACGTTTTTTCAGCTGGAACTGAATCATTTGGATCCTTTTTTATTTTCCTTTCAGATCTTATTTGCGGAATTGGTAGTGGAATGGATTCGCCAGTCACTGATCTATTCACCCTTGATTCTTTCAAGTATGATGGGGTTTATCGTAGTTTTTGTCTTAGGAGATTTTGGAATTGAATTGGGGGCATATACAAAAGAAATTCTTTTGTTTGTTGCAATGTGCAATTTAGGCAATTATCTGACGCCTTCCTATGAAATTTCATTGGCAAATAAGTTTGTCAGAATCTTATTGACGATTGTTACTTTGTTTTTCGGTGTGAGCGGCTTTGCCATAGGACTATTGCTTCACTTTTTGCTTTTGATCAAGACCAAGACGATCAAATATCCTTATTTATATCCGCTTGTTCCGTTCAGCTGGCGGGAGATGAAGCGCATCTTATTTGATACGAGTATTTATACGAAATAGACAAAAAGGCGAATCTTCGTCTTTTTCTTGCATTAAGAAACGAGTTTGGTATAATTATTTGGAGGTGATTTCATGCATTTTTCCGTAACAATTGACCAATTTTCTGGACCATTGGACTTAATGTATCATTTGATCAAAGAAAATAAACTGGACTTATTTGATTTAAATATGGATGTCTTGTGTGACCAGTACTTGGCTTACTTAAATGCTATGGAATCGATGCATCTGGAAGTCGCCAGTGAGTTTTTGAGTGAGCTGGCCGGCTTGATTGAATATAAGAGCAGAAAGCTTCTGCCGAAAGAAAAAGTAGAAATTGAAGAGGAATATGAAGAAGATCAGCGAGATAAGCTGGTCAAACGTCTGCTGGAATATCAGCGCTATAAGGAAGTATCTGCATCCTTGAATGAATTGTTTGAAGAAAGAAATCAATCCTATACGATTCCTCAGCCTAATATTACACAGCTTTGGACCAGTAAAGTGAATGAAGAGGATCTTCAGGGGAATCCTTATGATCTGATCAAAGCGATGAATAAAGTCATGCGCCGTCTCATATTGAATAAGCCTTTACAGACTACGATGACTGTGAAGGAAATGAGTGTAGATGAGCGAATTGAGATGATTGAAAAACGCCTGAAAAATTTTCAGGGAAAAATGAGTTTTACACAGCTGTGCAGCGACTGCATCAATAAGCATATGTTTATAGTGACATTTATGGCTGTCTTGGATTTAGTGAAATATGAAAGGATCAGCTATACAGTAGATGAAAAGGAAGAAATTTGGATCGTGAAAGGAGAAAATCATGAGTGAAGCTAGAAAAATTGTAGAGGGACTGATTTTTTTGAGCGGTGATGAAGGACTGGATCTGCCTTCCTTGCGTGAAGTGACACATCTTGATCAGGAAAGTCTTCTGAAGGTAATTGATGAATTGATGCAGGAATATCTGAAGGAGGAGCATGGAATTGAATTGGTCTGTTATGGAGAAAGATATAAATTTATTTCGAAAGCAGAAATTCATGAGTATGCAGAGACTTTGTTTTCCAGTACAAAAATGTCGACGCTGTCACAGGCTGCTTTGGAAACCTTAGCGATCATTGCTTATAAACAGCCGATCACACGTGTTGAAATAGAAGAAATCCGCGGAGTCAGCTGTGATATGATGATCCGCAAGCTTTTAGCACGTTCTCTGATTCGTGAATGCGGGCGTACGGATGCGCCGGGAAGACCTTTTCTTTATGAAGTCACTCAGCAGTTCATGGATGCATTTAAGCTGAAAACATTGGATGAATTGCCTGAATTGCCGATGATTGAACAAAATATGGATGAAGAACTTTTCGGTGATGAATGAAAAATGATGAAAATGAATGAAAGAAATTGACATCGTATGAAAACAATACTACAATAAAGTTACATTTATTGGAGGGATTACGATGAAAAAAGTACATAAATTGTTGCTGTGTTTCGGTTTGCTGGCATCAATGAGTGCCTGCTCAAGTGCTGAAACAAATGAAAATGGGGAAGAAATGATTCAGATCGGTGTACTTCAGCAAGCCAAGCATCCGGCATTGGATGAAGCCTATGAAGGTTTTAAGGCTGCTTTGGCAGACAATGGTTATGCAGAAGAGGATAGGGTAACTTATAATTATCAGGATGCTCAGGGCGATCCTTCCAACTGTGAAACCATTGCCAATAATTTTGTCAGTGATAATGTCGATATGATCTTGGCCATTGGGACAAGTGCGGCTCAATCAGCGGCCAGCAAGACAACAGAAATTCCTATTATTTTAACTGCGGTGACGGATCCTCAGTCCAGCGGTCTGGTGGAAAGCAATGAAGCTCCCGGAGGAAATGTGACCGGTACCAGTGATCTGAATCCGATCGATGAACAAATTGATCTGCTTCAGGAAATGTTCCCGGATGCAGAAAATATCGCTATTTTGTATAATGGCAGTGAAGATAATTCCATTTTCCAGGCAGAAATGGCCAAACAAGCCATTGAAGAGAGAGGAATGACTGCCATTGAGCAAAGTATTTCCGAATTGAATCAGATCCAGCAGGTGGTTGAATCCATGGTCGGCAATGTGGATGCCATTTATATTCCGACAGATAATATGTTGGCAGAAGGTATGGCTACGGTTGCCATGATCACCAATGATTTCGGTATTCCGACAATTGTCGGTGAAGAAGGCATGGTCAGCAACGGCGGTCTGGCAACTTATGGATTGGATTATTATAATTTAGGATATATGGCCGGAGAACAGGCAGCGGCTATTCTTAATGGAGAAGCACAGCCGGCCACGACACCTATCGGTTATCTGCCGGCTGAAGACTGCACGCTGGTCATCAATCAAACAACTGCGGATGCCATTGGCTTTGAAATCAGTGAAGAATTGGCGAGCCGTGCTGTGATCGTGGAATAGGAGAGTACTATGGAGGGATTGCTGTTAGTTATCTTTGGTGCTGTCGGACAGGGAATGATCTGGGGAATCATGGCGTTAGGTGTTTATATTACTTTCCGTATGCTTGATTTTGCAGATTTGACGGTTGATGGAAGCTTTGCGACCGGCGGATGTGTTGCAGCTTTGTTTATCACGTTGGGAATTGATCCGATCGTAGCTGTGTTTTCTGCCGCTGCGGCAGGAGCTGTGGCGGGACTGGTGACCGGCTTTCTGCATACAAAATGTCAGATACCGGCGATCCTAGCCGGAATTTTGACCCAGCTGGGACTCTATTCCATCAATTTGAGAATCATGGGAAGAAGCAATCTTCCCTTATTGAAATCAGATACATTGATCAAACAGACTGCAGAATTGCTGCCGATTGAAGGAAGTCTGTTGACAAGTATTGCGACCATTGCGGTAGGATTGGTATTTACAATTATTATTGTAGCTTTGATGTATTGGTTTTTTGGCACTGAATTAGGTTCGGCAATTCGTGCTACCGGCAACAATGAAAATATGGTACGCTCTTTGGGCGTCAATACGAATAAAACAAAAGTACTGGGATTGATGATTTCCAATGCTTTGATTGCTTTATCCGGAGCATTAGTGACGCAGTCACAAGGCTATGGTGATGTGAAGATGGGCATGGGAGCGATTGTGATTGGCTTGGCTTCGATTATCATCGGTGAAATGCTGCCGGGAAAACGTACGAATTTTGCTCTTCGCTTATGTGCGATCATAGGCGGTTCTATTATTTATCGATTGATTGTGGCCGGTGTCTTGAAAATGGGCCTGGATACAGACGATCTGAAATTGCTGACATCAATTTTGATTGCAATTGCTTTGACTATTCCGGTATTGGCAGCCAAACATCATCAGAAAAATGTATATAAAGCAAATAACAGAAAGATAGGTGATTGGAATGCTTAAGATCAGTCATGTCAGCAAGACCTTTAATTTAGGCACTATCAATGAGAAAAAAGCATTGGATGATATTTCACTTGTTCTGAATGAAGGAGATTTTGTCACAGTGATCGGCGGCAATGGTGCCGGTAAGAGTACAATGCTGAATATGATTGCCGGAGTTTATCCGATTGACAGCGGCATTATTGCTTTGGATGGAAAAGATATTTCTTTGGAAAGTGAATACAAACGAGCTGAAATGATCGGACGTGTTTTCCAAGATCCGATGATGGGTACAGCTGCTGATATGGAAATACAGGAAAATCTGGCTTTTGCCAATCGCCGAGGAAAATCACGAACATTAAAATGGGGCATTCAAAAGGAAGAAAAAGCTTTTTTGAAGGAAGAGGTCAAACGCTTGGGTTTGGGACTGGAAGAGCGCATGACTAACAAGGTCGGTTTGCTTTCCGGCGGACAGCGTCAGGCGCTGACGCTTCTGATGGCAACTTTGCAGAAACCGAAACTTTTGCTTTTGGATGAACATACAGCGGCTCTTGATCCGAAGACTGCCCGCAGTGTGCTTCAATTGACCAGTGAGATCATCGAAAAGGAACATCTGACGGCAATTATGGTCACTCATAATATGAAGGATGCAATTGCTTATGGGAATCGTTTGATCATGATGCATGAAGGAAGAATCATCTATGATGTCAAAGGAGAAAACAAAAAAGAATTAAAAGTAGAAGACTTATTGAGAAAGTTTGAAGAGGTCAGCGGACAGGAAATGGACAATGATCGAATGTTATTAGCATAAAGCTGGAGAAATCCAGCTTTTTTTCACTTTATCCGTAAGAAATAAGTTTTATTTTCACCTGAACTATGGTATCATTAACAAAGTAGAATAAATGATGAGGTGAAAGAATGGCTAAACATGTATATAGTTTAGATTTCTGTGGTCGTGTGATCACAGTTGAAACAGGGGAACTAGCCAAACAAGCCGGAGGAAGTGTTTTGGTTCGCTATGATGATACCGTTGTATTGTCAACAGCAACTGCAAGCAAACAGCCAAAGGAGGGAATTGACTTTTTCCCATTGACTGTAACTTTTGAAGAAAAGTTATATTCTGTAGGTAAGATCCCAGGAGGATTTTTAAGACGAGAAGGAAGACCAAGTGAACATGCTACTTTGACAGCGCGTATGATTGACCGTCCGATTCGTCCGTTATTTCCGGATGGATTCAGAAATGAGGTTCAGGTTGTCAATACCGTATTGTCTGTTGACACAGATGTAACACCTGAAATGACAGCGATGTTAGGGGCATCATTAGCTTTAGGTGTTTCTGATATTCCGTTCAATGGTCCGGTTGCCGGTGTTTATGTCGGTTATGTTGATGACTGCTATATCATTAATCCAACAGTGGAAGAAATGGAAAAGAGCCGTATTTCTTTGGCTGTGGCCGGTACAAAAGATGCCATTAACATGGTAGAATCCAGTGCCAGTGAAGTCAGTGAAGAAGAAATGCTGGAAGCCATTATGTTTGGGCATGAAGCAATCAAACGTTTATGCGAATTCCAGGAAAGAATCATCGCTGACTGCGGAAAAGAAAAAAGAGAAATTGTTTTATATGAAATCGATGCTGCATTGAATCGAGAAGTGCGTAACTATATTGAAAAAAGAATGGTCGAAGCTGTAAGAATTCATGAAAAACTGGAACGTTACGGCAAGATCGACGAATTGGAAGAAGAAACTGTTGCTTTATACGAAGCTAAAGAATATGCAGATGAAAAAGAAAAGGCTGAAGTGATCAAGCAGGTAAAAGAAATCTGTCACCAAATTGTTGTAGAAGAAGTGCGCCGCTTGATCACAGTGGATAAGATCAGACCGGATGGCCGTAAGATTGATGAAGTACGTCCATTGAATTCACAAGTGGATCTGCTGCCAAGAGTTCATGGAAGTGCCTTATTTACCCGCGGTGAGACACAAGTCTTGTCTGTGTGTACATTAGGAGCCATCAATGACAATCAGATTGTGGATGATTTAACTGAAGTTGAAACAAAACGTTTCATGCATCACTATAATTTCCCGCCATATTCAGTTGGTGAAGTCGGACGTATGGGTTCTCCGGGACGCCGTGAAATTGGGCATGGGGCATTAGGCGAAAAGGCTTTATCTCAAGTATTGCCTTCATTAGAAGAATTCCCATATGCCATTCGTGTAGTGGCTGAAGTATTGGAATCTAACGGATCCAGTTCACAGGCTTCTATTTGTGCCGGTACAATGGCGCTGATGGCAGCGGGTGTTCCTATCAAAGCACCTGTAGCCGGTATTGCGATGGGGCTGA
This sequence comes from uncultured Traorella sp., assembly GCA_944324265.1. Lineage (GTDB taxonomy): Bacteria > Bacillota_I > Bacilli_A > Erysipelotrichales > Erysipelotrichaceae > Traorella. Next base: position 10,819 of record CALUVS010000026.1, on the reverse strand, counting down.
TCAAGGAAGGCGAAAACTATACGATCTTAACAGATATTCAGGGTATGGAAGATCATTATGGTGATATGGACTTCAAAGTGGCCGGTACTGAAAATGGTATCACTGCTTTGCAGATGGATATTAAGATTGACGGTATTAACAGAGAAATTCTGACGGAAGCATTAGCTCAGGCAAAAGCAGGGCGTGAAGTAATCATGGCAAATATGATGGAAGCTATTGATAAACCACGTCCGGAAGTTGCAAAATATGCACCTAAGATCCATCAGATGACTATTTCACCTGATAAGATCCGTGATGTTATCGGACCAGGCGGTAAGATGATCAATCAGATCATTGCTGCTTGTGATGATGTCAAGATTGATATTGATGATGATGGACACGTAGTTATCTATCACAAGGATCTGGAACCTTTGAAGAAAGCAGCGGAAATGATTCACAACATTACTCGTGAAGCTAAAGTAGGAGATATTTATGATGCTAAAGTAGTCCGTCTGGAAAAATTCGGCGCATTTGTGGAATGCTTCCCAGGATGCGATGGCTTGCTGCATGTGTCCAAGATTGCTCACGAACGTGTTGAAAAACCGGAAGATGTCTTGAAGATCGGTGATATTGTCAAAGTCAAAGTAATTGAAATTGATGAAAAAGGCCGTGTCAATGTTTCCCGAAAAGCATTGCTTGAAAAACCAAAAGCTGAAAAGACTGAAAAACATTCAGAAAAAGCAGAATAAAACAAAAGAGTACGTCAGTACTCTTTTTCTAAAAGATAATGGAACTATGATTTGAACAGTATTTTTTGCTTATACTAAACTTAAGGAGGAAATTCTATGCAGATACAATTACAAAAAGGGGTAACTTTGACCTGTATTCATACGAATAAGTTCAAGGATATTGCCTTAACAATTAATTTTTTAGCTCCTTTGACCGAACAAAATGCAACTGAGCGAACACTGCTTGCATTGATGCTGTGTGATCGCTGTATGCGTTATGATACAAAAGTAAAAATGAACCGAGTAATGGATGATCTCTATGGTGCGTCTTTGTTTGCTCGCTGTGTGGGATATGGACGTGTGCATGCACTGGAACTGAGAAGCAAGATCATCAATCCTTGTTATATTCATAAAAGTAATAACCTCTTCAATGATTGGCTGAATCTGATCAATGAGATTCTTTTTCATCCGCTGAAAATTGAAGGTCAATTCAGCACAGATCTTTTTTTGGAATCCAAGCGTTTGCTGGAAGCCAAGATCATGCGTAAGCTTGATGATACACAGACCTATACGGTGCTGAAGGCATTTGAAACTGCCGGCAAAGATCAGCCGCTGGCTGTTTCTCCGCAAGGAAGTCTAGCATGTTTGGAAAAGGTTACTATTAAAGATCTGAACCGACAATATGAATCTATGTTGCAGAAAAATCCGATTGAGATCATGATCTGCGGTGATTTTAATGAAAATCAGCTGATTGAAATGATTCGTGATAAGCTTGTTTTCGAATCGCGCGAAAATGCCTATGAGGCACAATATTTGGTCAAAGCAGGACAATATGAAAAAATCAAAGAAACCAAACAGCAAGGACAAAGCAATATTGCCAGTGTCTTTGCAACCAACATTGCAGTAACTGACCCGCTTTATCCGGCTTTGAAGGTAGCTAATGGAATTTTCGGACAATATCCGAGCAGCTTTTTGTTTCAGATTGTACGTGAGCAGCACTCCTTGTGCTATCATATCTCAAGTTCATTAGTTTCTTATGACGGAGCAATGATCATTGTGACGGGCATTGAAAAAGAAAATATTGAGAAGACCATGAATTTGATTGATGAGGTGCTTGATCAATGCAGAAAAGGTCAATTTGATGATGATTTGATTGAAACAACTAAAAATATGCAGATTCATTCATTGAAAGCTTCATTGGATGAAATGAATGCCATTTTGGTTTATAATCTGAATAATCGTCTTTTAAATCGTGAATTGAGCATTGAAGAAAATATCGCTCAGATTCAAAAGGTTACAAAAGAAGAAATACTGCAGGTATTTGCCCGTATGCAGCCAATGTCCAGCTGTATTGTGGAAGGAGTCGAAGAGCATGAATAAGATTGTCAGTGATAAATATCAAGAATCCTACATTGAAGAAACATTGCCGAATGGTTTAAAAGTCATTTTATGGCATAAAGAAGGATATGAAAAAAGTTATTTTGTTATGGCAACTCCAATGGGAGCGATGGATCTGAAACAGGTAGATGCAGAGGGAAATGTCATTGAGCATCCGGCAGGAAGTGCTCATTTTCTGGAACATAAGATGTTTGAAAATGAAAACGGGGAAGATGTGATGTCATTATTTTCCAATATGGGTGCCAATGTGAATGCAGCTACTTCTTATGATGAGACATGCTATTACTTTACCACAACGCAAGATCCAATTCCTGCTTTGAATTTATTATTGGATTTTACACAGGAACTTTCAATTACACCGCAAAGTGTTGAAAAAGAAAAGGGGATTATTCTGCAGGAATACCAAATGGGTTATCAGATGAGTGATTTCCGTCTGCTTCGTGAAGTGCTGGAAGCTCTTTATCAGAAACATCCTTTATCTTATGAAATATTAGGAACAGAAGAAAGCATTTCCAATATTACATGTGAAGATCTTCAGAACTGTTATCGTTTGAATTATCATCCATCCTGCATGATATTGGTCGGTGTCAGCGGACAGCCGATTGAACCGATTTTGGAGGCTATCCGAGAAAATCAGAAGCAAAAGCATTTTGAACCTATTTCAAAAGTTGAACGTGCTTTATGCGATGAACCGGAAAATGTCGCTAAAGAACGTGTTGAGATTGAAATGGATATTCATACGCCGAAAATTTGCCGAGCATATAAACTGAAAGGTATAAAGGATGCTGCAGTGCGCTTGAAAAAAGAATGGTGTATCGGTATGATCCTGGACGTTTATTTTTCCAGCATGAATGAAGATTATCAGCGCTGGCTCAGAGAAGCAATTATTTCAGATTACTTTGGCTTTGAAGTCAATTTGGGCGATGATTATGGCTATATGATGTTTTATGGCGAAACCGAAAAACTAAATGAGTTTGAAAAGCTGATTGAAGAAACATTGAGTCGGGCAGTGCATGAAGGAATTGATAAAAAATCATTGGAACAGTTAAAGCGCCGTTATTTTGGACAAAATATCAAAATGCTGAATGATTTTGAGGGAATTGGTATTACGATGTTTCGAGATGCCTTTGAACACTTAGATTTCTTCGAAGGCTTAGATATTGTAGAGAATATTATGATGAAGGATATTCAGGAAGTACTTGATTTCATGAATACGCCTCATAAAACAACTGTAATCATACAGCCAAGAAAGTAAAAGACTGCCGCGCAGTCTTTTTTAAGCTTTGATTCTCAGACTTAACAGAGATACTTTCTCTGCAATAATATTGTAGGCAATGAATTTCTTTCCTTCGCCGCTGGTCAGCTGGCTGGATTGTATTCTTCCTTGTACGCCGATGATATCTCCTGCTTTGCAGTGAGCTGTACATAAATCGGCTACTCCTCGCCATAGATCAACCTGAATCAGATCGCTTTCATAAATTCCGTCTGAGTTGCGGAAAGCTCTTTCTACTTCTAAAGTCATCGTTGCAAAACGGGATCCCCTTTCTGTTTCTTTGACAGGTGAAATATCCACCAATGTTCCTTCTAATGCAAATGTATTAATCATAACTCCCTCCTGTTTTATACCATTATTTATAGCGAAAGCAGGGAATTTCGTCAAAACCGCATATTTGCACTCTTGTCCCATTTTTGGACAAAAAAGAGGCTATTTTAACTTAAAAAATGGCAAATTTACACAAAAAGATGCAAATTTACCATTTTTGCAAAAAAAAGCATATGCTTGGTGAAGCATATGCGATAAATGACTATCTGTTGTAGAATTCTACTACCAGTGATTCGTTTACTTCGCTGTTTAATTCGCTGCGTTCAGGTAATCTTAAATAAGTACCTTTTTTAGCTTCTTTGTCAACAGAAACGAATGCAACTGTGTTTAATGTAGCTTCCAAAGCTTCGTTGATTGAAGCCATGTTCTTGCTCTTTTCTTTTACTTCGATAGTTTGTCCTGGTTTAACGATGTAAGAAGGGATATCTACTTTCTTGCCATCAACCAAGATGTGTCCGTGGTTTACTAACTGACGAGCTGCACGGCGAGTTCTTCCGAATCCCATACGGTAAACTAAGTTATCCAAACGAGATTCAAGGATGAACATGAAGTTGTCACCTTTGATACCTTCCATCTTACTAGCTTTGATGAAAGTGTTGTAGAACTGACGTTCATTGATACCGTACATGAAACGAATTCTTTGTTTTTCACGTAACTGTAAACCGTAGTTTGTTAATTTTACACGTTTAGTAGGTCCGTGCTGACCTGGTGCATAAGCTCTTTTTGTAAGTTCTTCGCCAGTTTCCAAAACTGAGAAACCTAAACGACGAGAAACCTTCCAAACTGGCCCTGTCATTCTTGCCATAATTTAATTCCTCCTTGTTTGTTTTATGGTCATTCGCATAAAACAACAACAGATACAAATCATCATAACTGGGTGTTGATACATCCGACATCCTCGCCGCTTGCAGCCAGGTTACTCGATGCCCCGCAAATGCGTTATCAACGCCTTGAGTCAGACTTTGCGTGCTGCTATCATTTTGACGCTTTAATACTATAACAATAAAATGAAGCAAAGTCAACAAATTTCCCAAAAATGGGTATAAAATAGCAGGTGTTTTATGTTACAATAAGAGCGATGAGGTGAAAATATGGAGAATTTGCAAGAAACCTTAAATCAGCTGCTTCAGAATAACAATTTTCTGATCGGCGTTGTGATAGCCTGTGCGCTTATTCTTATCATTATATTTTTGATTTCTTTTATTAATCGAAGAATTGTTAAAAAGCAGATGAAAGAAGTAGAAACACGCTATAATTCATTAAAAAGCATTCCATTGCCTTTTAAAGTAAATAAAGCAGAATCTTTGGCACGCGTCAATCCAAGTGTGATTGAAAGTGTTGAAAAATGCCGTATGCAAAATCAAACCGTTCAGGATTCTTTAAAAGAATGTTCTGTCCTTTTGGGAGAAATTGATGATTTGATCTATGTACATAAAACAGGGGCAGCGAAAAAGCAATTACGTATCATTGATGAAAAAATGACTGCTGTAGAAAAAGAAGCTACTACTTTATCTGCGGTTTTGGACAGTATTTTGGAACAAGAGTCTACTCAGCGTGATCAGATCAATCGTCTGAAAACACAATTCCGTGTAGATAAAGAAATTATCAACAGCAATCGTGAATCCTTCAATTCCGGAATTGAAGTGCTGGAAGAGAAGACTTTGGCTATCGAAAAGATGTTCTCTACATTCGAAGAATGGATGTTTGCCTCTGAATTCAATAAAGCAGGGCAGCAGCAGGTGGAAATTGTTGATGCAATTGAAGATCTGGAATTATTGATCAAGGAATTTCCGATGCTGTACGAAGAAGCAAAACGTACCTTGCCGAAAGCAATTGATGAAACCAGTTATATTTATTCTACTGTACGCAATAAAGGGGTTTATTTGGATCATTTGGAAATCGGACGCAATATCGAAGCAATCAGCAGTATGCTAAAGGATGATTTGGCACGTCTGCATGAAGGCAATATTGAAAATGTCATGAATTCCATGGTTGAAAGCCGAAAACGTTTGGCTCAGCTGCGTGATCAGATTCAGCGTGAAGAAAAAGCTTATGATGAATTATCTGCAAATATCAATGATCTATATGGAACGATTGATCGTTTGTCCAATCAGATGACCTTGATTCGTGAATTGTATGAACGTGTCAAAGAACGTTTTGGATTTGAAAATATTGAGGATCAGCTGAGTACATTGGAAACCGCCTGTGCAAAAGTAGTGAAAGATAAGGAAGCATTGAAGAATCTGATTGATGAGAAGACAATTCCTGCGACGACTTTATTGATTTCTTTTAAGGATCTTACCAGTGATACCAATGAAACGGTTGCAGAGTTTGAACGTGTCAAATCCTTGCTTGAAAATGCTTGTGCGGATGAGCAGCGGGCGAAGAAGCAGCTGTTGAAACTGCAGCTGATCTTAAATGAAATCAATGTCAAGATTTCAAAAAATCGTCTGCCTTCGATCTCTTTGACTTATGAAGAGGATCTGCGCAAGGCCAATTCTTTGGTCAGAGAAGTGGGAGCTTTATTGGAAGCATCACCATTGGATATTGTCGTTTTGAATGAAAGATGCAAGGAAGCGATTGATTTTGTTTATACGCTTTATAATTCTGTGAATAATCTTGTGGGTATGGCTATTATGGTGGAAAATACCATTGTCTTCGGCAATCGTTATCGTTCTACTTATCCGGAAGTGGATTCTGAACTGACACGTGCGGAATTATGCTTCAGAAATGGCCAATATACCAAAGCTTTGAAAATTGCCATTCAGACAATTGAAAAAATGCATCCGGGTTCTTATGAGAAGTTGATCCGTAAGACCAGTGCTGGAGCGTAAACGTTATGATTTATTTTGATTATGCCTCAACAACACCTCTTTCCAAAGAGGTGTTGAAAACTTATACGTATATTTTGGAACATTATTATGCCAATAGTGATTCCATGCACGACATTGGTTTAAAAGTAAATGAATTAATGGAACAAAGCCGAGAACAGATTGGTTCATTGCTGCAGGTTTCCAGTGAAGACATTATTTTTACCAGCGGTGCCAGTGAATCAAACAATACATTTATCAAAGGTGTTGCTTTTGCTTATCAGCATAAGGGGAAACATCTGATTACCAGTGCAGCGGAACATTCCAGTGTATATGAATGCATGAAGGAATTGGAACATGTTTTTGGTTTTGAAGTAACTTATCTCAAAGTAAATGAAAAGGGAATTGTTGAACCGGAAGAGCTAAGAAAAGCGCTTCGCAGCGATACTATCTTGGTCTCTATTATGGCTTTGAACAATGAGGTCGGATCTGTTTTTCCGATAGAAGAATATGCTTCTATTGTACATGAAAATTCACGAGCTTTTTTTCACAGTGATTGCACGCAGATATTAGGGAAGATGCCGATTCCTCTGAAGAAATTAGATGGGGCAAGCTTTTCTGCTCATAAAATATTCGGATGCAAGGGAAGCGGTCTTCTGTATCGCAGAAGCTCAATCCAGTTAGTGCCTTTGATCAATGGGGGACAGCAGGAAAGAGGAGCCAGAGGCGGGACAAGCAATGCTCCCTGCAATATTGTGCTGGCAAAAACATTGCGTTTGGCAATGGAAGAGATGAATGAACATACAGCTCATGTGACTCGTTTAAATCACATCTTAAGAAAAGAATTAGCTGAGATTGATGAAATTGTCATTAATTCACCAAGTGATGCCAGCCCTTATATTTTGAATTTTTCCTGTATGTGCATGACAAGTGAAATCTTGTTAAATGCATTCAATGAACATCAGATTTATGTATCTGCCCGTTCTACCTGTTCATCGAAAACACGGAAGCCAAGCCGTGTGCTGACTTCGATGGGAATTGATGAAAGAAGAGCAAATCGTGCGATACGCGTCTCACTTTCACATTTAAATAGTGAAGATGAAATCAAAACTTTTATAAAAGTTTTAAAGGAGATTATGAATGAATATAGAATTAAATCATGATACTATTACGTATGATCATATTTTGGTGCGTTATGGTGAATTGTCAACAAAAGGCAAAAATAAAAATGAATTTATCAAGCGTCTGCTGACAAATATTAAGAATGCTTTAAGAGCTTATACTGCACTGACGTATGAAAAAACACACGATCGCATTTATATTTTATTGAATGGCTGTGATCCGTATGAAATTGCTCCTGTTTTGGAAAAGGTATTCGGCATCAGTTCGTTTTCTTTTGCCATTAAGGTAAACAGTGAGATGGAAGATATACGCAAAGCTGCAATGGAAGTTGCACTGCGTTCAAATGCAAAGACATTTAAGATTGAAACAAAACGTCACTATAAGCTTTTTCCGTTTATTTCCGATGAAATTAATCGTGCTGTAGCCGGCGATATTTTAAAGGGAACCCCTATGAAGGTTGATGTACATGAACCTGAATTATTGCTGCGTATTGAAGTGCGTCAGTTTGATACTTACTTAATGCCGAATAAGATCAAGGGAGCCGGCGGTTATCCGACAGGTATCGGAGGCAAATCACTGCTGATGTTATCCGGCGGTATTGATTCACCGGTAGCAGCTTATTTAATGATGAAGCGCGGAATCACAGTGGAATGCATTCACTATGCCTCTCCGCCTTACACTTCGACTCGTGCACAGCAGAAGGTGCTGGACCTGGCTCGTATTGTATCTGCTTATCAGGGACATGTACGCGTGCATATTGTTCCTTTTACAGAACTGCAGCTGGCAATCTATAAACATTGTGATGAAAGCTATGCTATTACGATCATGCGCAGAATGATGTATCGTATTGCAGAAAGATTAGCACAGAAACAAAACTGCAAAGCGATTGTCAACGGAGAAAGTATTGGTCAGGTAGCCAGCCAGACACTGGATAGTATTTCTTGCATCAATGCAGTTGTGGATATGCCGGTTATTCGTCCGGTAGTGACAATGGATAAATTGGAGATCATTGATCTGGCAGAAAAAATCGGAACTTATAAAACAAGTATTCAGCCTTTTGAGGATTGCTGTACGATCTTTACACCCAAAAATCCGGTAACACGTCCTACCAGAGAAAAGGCAGAGCGTTTTGAATCGCGTTTTGATTTTGAATCATTGGTCAATGAATGTATTGAGAATATTGAGATTGTTGATGTATACCCGGTAAAAGAAATTGAAGAAGATCTGTTCTAATTTATGAATAGAGGTTCATCATTCATCCACAATAGTAGTGTGAGGTGAGAAAGATGGACCAGAACAGAAATAAAAACAATCAGAAGCGTATTGAACAAAATAAGAAAAGTCAAAGCAGCAATGATTTATTTCAATTTGAGATGGGCAATGAATTAGGTGCAGAACTCGAACAAGATAAGACAATGTTCAAAAATGAATACTGCAAAGATTCAAATGTTCGTCAAAGAAATAATCAAACCAAAAATCAGCGTTCAAAATAGTTAAAATCAGGTCATTGAGTGACCTGATTTTTTATTATATAATGAATAACAGCGGAAGTGAGGAATGTTATGCGAGAATTTGTGATCAAAGAAAATGATGCGAACCAAAGACTGGATAAATTTGTGCAGAAAGTTTGTCCGACCATGCCCAAAAGTCTTTTATATAAATATGTCAGAAATAAGAAAATTAAGATTAATCGTTCACGCTGTGAATTTAATCAGCGTTTGAGTGTCAATGACACGATTCAGATGTATATCAGCGAGGAATTCTTTGAGAGTCAATCCAATCTTGATTTTCTGAACAGCAAGAAGCTGACGCAGATCGTATATGAAGATGACAATATTTTGGTCGTGCATAAGCCTGCGGGTCTTCTGATGCATTCCGATATCAGTCAAGATCCAGATACGCTCCAGGATCGCATCCTGCGTTATCTATATGAAAGTAAGCAATATGATCCGCAGAGTGAACATAGCTTTGTGCCTTCGGCTGTCAATCGCTTGGATCGCAATACAGAAGGATTGGTCATTGCCTGTAAGAATGCTGCCAGTGTACGTTTCATCAGTGAAAAGATTCGGCTTCATGAAATAGAAAAACATTATCTTTGCATTGTTTCAGGCAAATGTAAAAAAGAAGAGCATTTGATTCATTATTATAAAAAGAATGAAGAAAAAAATCAGGCGTATATTTATGATGAGCCGTACAAAGATACTGTAAAAGTTGAATTGATTTATCAAACACTTCAGCAAAGTGATTCCTATGCATTATGTGATGTTAATCTGATTACAGGAAAAAGTCATCAGATACGTGCACAGATGGCTCATATCGGTCATCCATTAATAGGAGATAAGAAATACCAAGGTGCTTTGATCAGAAGCAAAGGACAGGCATTATGTGCTTATAAACTTATCTTTAATTTTAAAGAATGTCCGCAGGAATTTTATTATTTAAAAGAAAAAAGTATCATAAGCCCCTATGAAACTATGACAAATGAATTTCATCAGCATTTTTCTCAGAAATAGAATATGCGATAAAATAGGTCTTTTTAAACACTGAATATATTTTTAATAAAAAAATCATAAAAAAATTGAAAAATATACTTGCAATTTTTCTGTGTATTTGTTATTATAAATAGGCACTGATGAGAGTGCCAAACACGCGCCATTAGCTCAACTGGATAGAGCGTTTGACTACGGATCAAAAGGTTGTGGGTTCGATTCCTGCATGGCGCGCCATATAAATTCGGGATGTAGCACAGCTTGGTAGTGCACTTGATTTGGGATCAAGGGGTCGCAGGTTCGAATCCTGTCATCCCGACCATGATTTGGCTGGGTAGCTTAGTTGGCTAGAGCATCCGGTTCATACCCGGAAGGTCGTGGGTTCGAGTCCCACCCCCGCCACCAATCTATGAACGCGGACCATTAGCTCAGTTGGTTAGAGCATCCGGCTCATAACCGGCGGGTCGTAGGTTCGAGTCCTACATGGTCCACCAAAAATTTATCTGGAGGAATACCCAAGTGGTTGAAGGGTCCGGTCTTGAAAACCGGTAGGTCGTGAGAGCGGCGCCTGGGTTCGAATCCCAGTTCCTCCGCCAGAAAAGAAAAGACATCGCGGGATGGAGCAGTCTGGTAGCTCGTCGGGCTCATAACCCGAAGGTCGTTGGTTCAAATCCTTCTCCCGCAACCAAA
>CALUVS010000025.1 GCA_944324265.1 uncultured Traorella sp. | reverse complement strand
GGTGGAGGTTAACGGGCTCGAACCGCTGACCCTCTGCTTGTAAGGCAGACGCTCTCCCAACTGAGCTAAACCTCCATCAGTGCCTTTTAATAATACAAAAATATTGATTACTTGTCAACAACTTTTTTGAAAAAATAAAAGTATTTTTTTGGTACATTTTGTCATTGCCGTACAGATGGGAAAATGCTATAATGGGAAAAATATTTTCAAAGGGGGAGAAGAAATATGATCTTAGAACAATTTGATCCAAGCAAGAAGGCAGTCATTGATCCGGATATGTGTTATTCACGGATTGAGAATTTTCCGGATACAGTTGTTTCAGTATTTTCACTGACATTGTTTGATGCACTCTGCAGTTTCTTTGAATGCAGAAAGATTACTGAATATACCAATGTTGATGGTTCTCATCCTATTTTTGAGGTTGATTATAAAAATCATCGCTTTGCTTTTATCAAAGCTTGTTTGGGAGCTCCTGCTTGTGTCGGTTTATTTGAAGAGGTAATTTCATCTGGTGCCAAGCGGATCATTCTTTTAGGCAACTGCGGAGTGCTTGACAGAAATATTGAAGATTGCGGCATTATTATTCCGACAAAGGCCATTCGTGATGAAGGATGCAGCTATCATTATGCTCCTGCTTCTGACATGATTGAAATCAATAAAAAATATAAAGATGAATTCAAACAGATTTTGGATGAATTTCATTATCCGTATGTTGAAGGGATTACTTGGACTACTGATGCTTTTTATCGGGAAACCAGGAATAAAGTTGATGCTCTTAAGAAAATGGGTGCTATCTGCGTTGAAATGGAATGTGCATCCATGCAGGCGATGTGTGATTTTCGAGAAATTGAATTTTTTCAGTTTTTTTATGCCGGAGACAATTTAGATCATTCTGCTTGGCAGCCAAGAAGCTTATCGAATCATGTACGATTGGATGATAAACAGAAAATTGCCATTTTAGCTTTTGAATTAGCTTGTAAAATGGAAGAAAGATAACATCATTGGATTTTTGCCGCATAAACTGCAGAAGGGGGATCTTATGCCGATTCGCATTTATGTGGATCAAGGACATTCACCTGTATCGAATCCCGGTGCTCGGGCGAATGGTCTGATTGAAGAAAATGTTACCTTTGAGATTGGAATGATCTTAGCAGAGTTATTATCCTATAATCCGAAATTTGAAGTTATGACATCACGAAAAACAATTGATGAGATCATTGGAACAGATGCCAATTCATCATTGGCTTATCGTGTCAATCAAGCCAATGATTGGCCGGCTGATTTGTTTGTTTCACTGCATTGCAATTATAATGAAAATCCTTTACTGAATGGATCAGAGGTGTATGTTTACCGCATTCCTTCTGATGCAGAAGAGGTGGCTCATTTGATCTTAGATGCCTTGGTTGAGGTTGTAAACATGAAAGATGATTTAGTGCGTGAAAATCCTTATTTTTATGTGCTGAGAAATACGACGATGCCGGCCAATTTAGTTGAAATGGGTTATCTGACAAATGCCATGGATGCAGAGAAATTAAGAATGCTTCCTTATTGCTTTGCTTTGGCACTTTATTTAGGAATTGTGCGCTATTATCAATATCAATGACTTTCCATGGGGAAAAGTTTGTGCTATTATTAAAAATAGGGTGAAATTATGAAGATTGTTTTAGAAACGTGTGAAAGCATACGCTACGATGTTCCTGCTAATATTTGCCTCATGGTTGAAAGAACACGGGAAGCAGCTCAAGCTGGTGCAGAATGTATTTGTTTTGGTGCTTCTTTTTTGCAAGGAATTGATGCTTTGACATGGAATGTTGCCAATGATGTGCATCTGGCAATCAAAATATATTCTGTTGAGATGAAGATTTTGATGGAAACGGCTAAATATTATGATATTGCGATTGCCTTTGGCTTTTATGAAGAATGTTATCGTTCTTTTTATTGTTCTTATGTGTTTATTGATAACAATGGTGTGATCATTGACATGTATCGCTCCTGCTGCCAGGATTGGCGCCATCCGGATGCGGATGTGAATCGCTATAAAGGCGGACCTGATTTCCATGCATTTATGTATAAAGACAAACGTTTTCTTTCTACGTTAGGCAACGATTTGGAAGATGAAGTTCGTTTGCAGCAAATCAATGAAATTGAAAAAGATGTGATTCTTTGTCCGGCTGTAGGTTTTCTCAGTGAAGAAGCATGGACTAATAAACAGATTCAATTGGCGAGCCAATATACGAAAGTCAATCAGAAAATGCTTTTTGTTCCGACACTTTCTCATCAGACAGCTCCTTATGGCTGTTCCTTATCGATTATTGACGGCAAGATAGAAAAAAATAAAATTGTTGAAATTTAATTGGTCAGTTGAGTCATTTCCTGCTTATTAAAGAGTAGGAGGTGAAGATATGCCAAGTTCATTTACGATTTGCTTTGAAGCTGCAGTTCTTCTGTATTTCTTCAAAAAAATCAAAACATTTCGAAGATAAATTGCAGAAATAAGGTTGAGAAATCTCAACCTTTTTCTTTTACTTATGTAAATTTGTTGTATAATGAATGGGAGTAATTATTGAGGTTTGATTATGATAAAAAGAAAATGCAGTGAAATAGCAGCAATGCTGAATCTAGAATTTAATTTTGACAAAGATGATTGGGTTGAAGGGGTATGCTTTGATTCAAGGGAATGTCAAAAAAATAATCTGTTTATTCCATTGATCGGTGAAAGGGTCAACGGTCATCACTATGCACTCAGTGCCATTGAAAAGGGAGCTAGCTGCATACTTTGGAATGAAGATGAATTGGATCCGCCTGAAGGTGTCTGCGTATTGAAGGTAAAGGATACGCAGAAAGCTTTTGCTCAGTTGGCACATGCGTATTGGCAGCAATGCTCTTATCCGGTGGTTGCGATTACCGGAAGCAACGGCAAGACATCAACCAAAGATCTGATTGCCGGTGTATTAAGTCAGAAATTTAAAGTAGCTAAAACAATGGGCAACCATAACAATGAAATAGGAGTGCCTTATACACTGTTGTGCTTTGATGAAGATATTGATGTCGGTGTAGTGGAAATGGGCATGGAAAATCTTCATGAGATTGAACAGCTCTGTGAAATTGTACAGCCGGATATTGGCGTCATTACCAATGTCGGTACAGCTCATTTAGAGAATTTGGGTTCGATTGAAAATATTGCCAAAGCTAAATGTGAATTGATTGATGGCATGAATCCAAAGGGTATGTTATTCTATAATGGTGATGATTTTTATTTGAATCAGGAAATTGGACAAAAAAACATTCAGATTCAGTATCAAACATTTGGTGAAGGAAAAGAAAATGATATTGTATTAACTCATTTCCATCAAGATGAATCAAAAATTGAATTTGGATGTGCGGATGGCTTTGAGGCTCAATGTGCTGTATTGGGACATCATCAGGCATTGAATGCGTTGGCAGCCATTGGCGTGGCCCGATACTTAGGAATGAGTGATCGTGAGATCCAGGAAGGATTTTCATTGGTGCAGCCGACAAAATGGCGTACACAGCTGGAAACTGTCGGACAATGCAGAATCTTGAATGATTCATATAAATCTAATCCGCAAAGTGCTGTGGCTGCTTTGAAAACATTTGAGGAATTTCAATCTCCGTATAAGATTGTTGTATTCGGTGATATGCTGGATCTGGGAAGTGAGACAGACAAAATTCATGAACAGTTAGGCAAAGAAATAGCTCATTATGCTTGTGATGAAGTATTTTGTATCGGAGAATGTGCGCAATATATTTTAAAAGGTGCGCAGTCTGCTGGATTGAAAGGCAGTCATTTTGATAACCGAGAAGATTTGATTGAAGCTTTGCTTCCATATACTGAAAAAGATTGTATGATCTTGGTCAAGGGAAGCCGAGGACTGCATCTGGATCTAGTCGTAGATGCTTTGAAAGAAAAGGTGAATGAAAATGGAAAAAATTAAACTTGGAGTTGTATTTGGCGGTAAATCCAGTGAATACAGTGTTTCACTGCATTCTGCTGCTTCATTGCTGAGAAATATTCCAAACAAATACGAATTGCATTTGATTGGTATTACACCGCAGGGAAAATGGTATTATGTACCAAAGCATGATTTTGATGCCATTGAACATGATCATTGGCTGAATGAAGAATGCTGTGAAGTTGTGTTAGGACTTGGCGGTGAAAAATGTCTGATGCTTTTGAATGATGAACATGAAAAAATTCAGATTGATGTTATTTTTCCATGTCTTCATGGAAAAAATGGAGAAGATGGAACAGTTCAGGGATATTTGGAATTGGCACAGATTCCATATGTTGGCTGTGGTGTTTTATCCAGCAGTGCCAGCATGGACAAGGAATTTACACATATCTTATGTGAAAGTGCACAGGTTCCTTGTGCTCCATATATTTGTGTACATGATTATGAGACTTGTGACAGTGCTTTATATGAAAAAGCAGTATCCAAGCTTGGCTTGCCGATTTTCATCAAACCATGCAATGCCGGCAGTTCTTATGGCATTTCAAAGGTGCGCAATGAAGCAGAGTTTTTGAAAGGAATGCAGGAAGCTTTCAAGCATGATACCAAAGTCTTATGTGAAAAGGCCATTGATGGCTTTGAGATCGGATGTGCTGTGATGGGCAATCATGATCTAATCATCGGTGAGTGTGATGAAATTGATACACACAAGGATTTCTTTGATTTTGCGGCAAAATATGATCTGGATGATACACAGATTTATTGTCCTGCCCGCATAAATGCGGCTGCCAGCGCTCGAGCTAAAGAAATGGCGCAGACGGTTTATCGCACGATGAATTGCAGCGGCATGGCTCGTGTGGATATGTTTGTGTGCAAGGATGGTTCGATTATTTTCAATGAATTAAATACCATTCCTGGTTTTACCGCAACTTCTCGTTATCCATCCATGATGAAAGCGATTGGCTTATCTTTCAGTGAAGTCATTGATCGATTGATTCAATGTGCACTGAATAAATAGAAAGAAGGAATAGTATGCTGCAGTCAAAATCAAGAGCATGGGCGGTGATTGACCGCAAAGCAATTTTACATAATCTTGCAGAAGTAAGAAAACTGATTGATCCTAAGACAAAAATAATGGCTGTAGTGAAGGCTAACTGTTATGGTCATGGAGATAAGGTCGTGGCTAAGCTTTTGGAAAATAACGGTGTAGATATGTTTGCGGTCAGCAGCATTGATGAAGCATTGAACTTACGGAATATCGGTATTCAATCAGATATTCTGATCTTGGGTTATACACCTGAAGTTCATTTCCATTATTTAGTTTCTGAGAATCTGATTCAAAATTTTTTAAGTTTGGATTATGCACAAAAATGCAATCAGTACGCACAGGAAAACAATGCCATTATACGCGGCCATATCAAAGTAGATACCGGGATGGGAAGATTGGGAATTCGCTGTGTAGATTCGGATTACAATGTAGATGAAGTAGAAGCAATCTATCATTTTTCTTCTTTATCTGTGGAAGGCATTTTCTCGCACTTTTCAGTGGCTGATGAATTGGATGAAGACAATTTAGCGTATACGCAGCATCAATATGAATTGTATGAAAAAGTGCTGCATGATTTAAAAGAAAGAGGCATTGATGTCGGCTGTACGCATCTGCAGAACAGTTATGGTGTCTTGAATTATAAATTTGATTATGATTATGTTCGTCCCGGATTATTGCTTTTGGGAGTGACCAGTGATGATCAGATTCCGATTCGTTCTCAGCCGCAGTTCATTCCGGCTTTCTCATTGTATGCCAATGTTTCCAGAGTGAAAACAATTGAGCCGAATGAATCGATTTCTTACGGACGTCATTATATCAGTGAGGACAGACGGGTCATTGCGACTTTATCAATTGGCTATGCTGATGGAATTCCGCGTCTGGCGAGCAATCGTTCCATGTATGTGCTGATTCAGGGAAAGAAATGTCCGGTCGTCGGCAATATCTGCATGGATCAGATGATGGTGGATGTCAGTGAATGTCATAATGTCTGTGAAGGAGATCGGGCAACATTGATTGGCTGTGACGGACAGAACCGTATTACAGTAGATGAATGGAGCCGTGCTTCAGAAACAATCAATAATGAGCTGTTATGTGCGATATCAGCTCGTGTTCCTCGGTTTTATACAAGGATTGAATAAATCTTCAGGGTTTTGCTACTGAAGATTTTTGTTTTGTGGTAGAATATGAGAAAGTGAGGTTTTACTATGAGCAAATTATTGATCATTGACGGCAATGCGATGCTGTTTCGTGCTTATTACGCAACAAAATACGGACGCATGATGACGACATCCAACGGGATACCGACCAATGCTGTCTATGGATTTATTACGATGTTAAATAAGGCTGTGGAGCTGATACAGCCAGAATATATGCTTGTGGCCTGGGATGCCGGCAAGCCGACTTTTCGTCACCAAAAATATGCGGATTATAAAGGGACACGCAAACAGTTGGATGAAGAATTGATCGTGCAGTTTCCGATCATTCGGGAATACTTGGATGCCTGCGGAATTGTTCGCTATGAACAAGAAGGCATTGAAGCCGATGATATCATCGGTTCTATGTCAAAAAAATATTCCGATATCGAAACGATCATCTTATCCAGTGACCGCGATTTATTGCAGCTGATTGATGATTCGACTCGCGTATTGCTGATGAAAAAGGGAATTACTGAGATGCAGATGGTTGATGAAAAAGAATTGAAAAATTCATTCCATGTTTCGCCGAAACAGATCATTGAATTAAAAGGTTTGATGGGAGATACGGCGGATAATATTCCCGGTGTCAAAGGAATCGGAGAAAAGACAGCTGTTTCATTGCTGGAAAGCTATGATACAGTGGAAAATGTTTATGCCCATATTGATGAAATCAAAGGAAAATTAAAAGAAAAGCTGATCGTGGATAAAGATAAGGCTTATTTATCCTTGTTTTTAGCGACTATTATTACGGATGCTGATCTGCACATTGAATTGGAACAGTGTCGTTTTGCTCTCAATGCCGAAGGCTGCAATCAGTTTTTGCGTAAATATGAGATGAATTCACTTTTGATCAAGGAAGAAAAGAAAGAAGAAAAGAAGCAAGGCCATTTTCAGAAAGTAACAAAGATATCTGAAGCGATGCTGAATGAAAACACATTGCTTCTTTTGGATGCTGATCTGGAAGAAGTCAATGCACGAACTTATTTTGGACTGACATGGGTCAATCAGAGTCAAAGTGAATATATTGCTTTGGAGGATCTGCTGGAAGATCAAAATGCATTGGATTTTTTAGCCGGTGATACACCGAAGATGGTTTATGATGCCAAAAACTTTTACCATTTTGCTTATCTGAATCATTTCACGATCAATGCGTTGACCTTTGATGTGATGATAGCGGCATTTTTGATTGACGGCACTTTAACTTCCTTGGAGGCCTTATGCCAGAAATATGCGATTCAGGTGCCAAGCCAAGAAGATATATACGGCAAGATGGGCAAACCAAAATTAACGGATGAAACAGAGCGCTTAGAAAGAATGAAGCAATTAGGCTTTGGTTTATATGCTTTGATTGATTCACTGAAGACTTCGCTGCATGAAAAGGAATGTGATCAGCTGTTTGAAGAAATTGAGATGCCATTGGCTCAAGTCTTATTTGAGATGGAGAAAAACGGCGTTGCTTGTTCCAAGGATACTTTGGATGAAATTGCACAGAAAAATCAAAAGCGTATTGATGAATTATCAGCGGCTATTTATGAGATTGCCGGACATGAATTCAATATCAATTCACCGAAACAATTAGGAATTGTCTTATTTGATGAATTGGGATTAAAAGCCGGCAAAAAGCGTTCTACAGCTGTAGATGTCTTAGAAAAATTGGATCATCCGATCATTCCGCTTTTGATGGAACAGCGCAAGCTGCAGAAATTAAACAGTACTTATGCCATCGGTTTAGTACGTCATATTCAAAAAGACGGGAAGATTCATACCACCTTTAATCAATGCTTGACGACAACCGGACGTTTATCTTCCAGTGATCCGAATCTGCAGAATATTTCTGTACGAGATGAAGATGGCAAAGAAATCAGAAAAGCTTTTTCTGCAAGTGAAGGATGTGTATTGTTGAGTGCAGATTATTCACAGATTGAATTGCGGATGCTGGCGCATATGGCCAATGTCAAGGAAATGATTGAAGCGTTCAATACAGGAATTGATATTCATACGCAGACAGCAATGAATGTATTTCATGTCGGACATGATGAGGTTACTCCTTTGATGCGCCGTCAAGCCAAAGCTGTTAACTTCGGTATTGTTTACGGTATCAGTGACTTTGGGTTAAGTGAACAATTGGATATATCACGCAATCAAGCCAAAGATTTCATTGATCGTTACTTTGAAAGTTATCCGAATATCCGTGTTTTTATGGATGAAACAGTTCAATATTGTCAGGAATATGGTTATGTAAAAACCTTATTCAATCGCCGCCGAGAAATTCCTGAAATTCATGATAAGAATTATATGGTGCGTGAATTCGGCAAGCGTGCTGCGATGAATGCACCGATTCAGGGAAGCAGTGCAGATTTGATCAAGGCAGCTATGAACAATGTCTATCAAGCAATGAAAAAAGCGAACTGCCGCTCTAAGATGATTTTACAGATTCATGATGAATTGATCTTTGATGTTGTGAAGGAAGAAGAAGAAATGATGAAAGAATTAGTCAGAACTGAAATGGAAAATGCCATGAAATTATCTGTACCGCTGTCTGCCAGTGTCAGTGTCGGCAATAATTGGTATGAGGCGAAATAATTATGCCGGAATTGCCAGAAGTTGAAACGGTTGTTCAGACCTTAAAAGCACAGCTAGGTCATGCGACATTTACGCATGTGGATGTGCTTTGGGACAACATCATTGCACAGGATCTTGAGGAATTTAAGACACGCATTCAGAATCAGACGATTCAGAATTATGGGCGGAAAGGCAAATATTTATTATTTGAACTGGATGATTATATGTTGATTGCTCATCTGCGCATGGAAGGCAAGTTTTATATTCAGATGCCGGAAGAACCGATCAATAAGCATATTCATGTGATATTTCATCTGAAAGACGGCCGGGAGCTGAGATATCATGATACGCGCAAATTCGGCCGTATGTCCATTCGTCCCAAACGTCAGGATCTTAATTATGAAGAATTGGCCAATACAGGTCCGGATGCTTTGGATGAGAATGTTACTAGTCTGGAACTTTATCACAAGTGGCATCAAAAAAGAATCCGTTTAAAACATATGCTTTTGGATCAGCGATTTTTGGCCGGCATCGGCAATATCTATGCAGATGAAATCTGCTTTTCCTGTCAGCTGCATCCGGCCACGCTAGTCACACATTTAAGCAAAAAAGATTTTGAGAATATCTGTTTTCATACTCGCAGAATATTAAAAGGAGCTGTTCAGGCCGGAGGAACGACCATTCGCTCTTATACCTCCTCTTTAGGAGTGCATGGCCGCTTTCAATTGGAATTGAAGGTTCATCAAAGAGTTCATCAGCCATGTATCTGCTGTCAGACTCCGATCAAAAAAATACAGCTGGAAGGAAGGGGGACTTATTTTTGTCCAATGTGTCAGAAAAGAAAATAAGATGGATCGCTATTACAGGAACAATGGCCAGCGGAAAGTCTGCTGTATTGCAATTGCTGAAGAAGCTGGGATATCCGACAGTTGATGCAGATGCCATTTCCTTTCAGCTGATGCAGAAGGGTGAGGAAGGCTATCGTCAAAGTGTTGCCTGTTTTGGTGAGGATATATTGGAAGAGGATGGATCCATCAATCGTCGAAAACTGGCTTCCATCATCTTTCAGAACAATGAAAAAAAACAAAAGTTGGAATCAATTCTGCATCCATTGATTCGCGCTCAGCTTTTGGCAATGAAGAAACAAAACAAAGAAATCAGTTTCGTAGAAGTGCCGCTGCTGTTTGAAGCAGGATGGGAAAAGGATTTTGATGAATGCTGGCTGATTACCTGTTCCTTGGAAACGTGCATCCAGCGCTGCATGGAAGAGCGAAAGATGGAAAAACAAGAAATTCTGGAGCGAATTCAGGCACAGATGAGTGTTGAAGAAAAGAAAAGCAAAGCAGATGTTGTCATAGAAAATGATCATGATCTCAATGAACTGGAATATAAGCTAAAGGAAAGATTGAAACAATATGAATGAAACAAAGTATATCATTGAATATAAAAAGAATTTGAATCAAGAAGAACTTGCCTCTTTCATGATGCTCTATGCACCGTTATTGTCGCCGTTAGCTGCAGAGCTTTATCTTCTTTTGATGTCTGTCATGTTTACGACGACTAAGATCCGCAATCATCGTTTTTTATGTGAAAGTCTTCATTGCTCCTTGATGGAGCTGAATGCTGCGCGAATGCAGCTGGAACAGCTTTTGCTAGTTAAAACGTATGAAAACAAAGAAAAAAATATCTTATTGATGGAATTGGAAAATCCTAAATGCGGCAATGATTTTTTATCTCATGAAGTGCTGGGCCGTTATTATTTAAAGGTGATGGGCAGCAAGATGCATCAATTTGTCACTGTCAGTTTTGCTCACATTCATTCCGATAAATCTGATTTTACTGAAATAACAGCGCCATTTAAGGCAGAATGTCTTTCTTCTTGGAATGAATCTGAAGAACGTCAATATCAAAAATATATCGAAACTCAGCCGAAAGATGCCATGACTTTTGATATGGATGTTTTTCTTAAAAATTGTACGGAATTGGTTTTCCCGAATGTTGCCAGAAATAAAGAAGCTTGCGAAATGATTGCAAAACTGGGTACACTGTATCATATCTCCATTACGGATATGATTGCTTTTGTCGGCAGAAGCATTGATCTGAAGACCAAGAAGCTGAAGATCAACACATTAAGAAAAATTATATTGGATGCTTATCAGCCCTTGCATCATGAAAGTAACAATCGCTATGCGATGCGTCCGTATGACTTTCTTTATGAACTGCAGAATCATATTAAGCCTTCCAGTGCAGATGCTAAGATCTTGGAGGATCTGTCCACGGTCTACAAGCTGCCGTTTGAAGTTATCAACGTTTTGATTGAATATGTTCTTTCTGTCAACAATCAGAAATTGGATCGCAGCTACATAGAAAAAATTGCCGCTTTATGGGTCAGAAGAAATGTTGATACTTATGAAAAAGCATTGGAACAATGTCAGAGTCCAAAAGAAATGAAACAAAAGAAAACAGCCGGACGAAAGATTCCGGAATGGTATAATGAAAAAGAAACAGAAGTGCAGAAAGCCAGTGAAAAAGACATTGAGGAATTAAATGCATTGCTGGAAAAGATGAGGTAGATTATGGAAAATATAAATTTCTCATTTGAACTGAATGATGAATTGCTTCAGGAAAGAAAGCAAGTCATCGAAGAATTAAAAAATGAAAAGATTGTCAGAGACTTTTTGATGGATCATCGTCTTGATGTTTCTTTTCTGGAAAAGCATGCGACAGTGTTCAGACAATGGGTACAGCGAAAGAAAATCTGTGATCAATGTCAAGGATTGAAGGAATGTTCGCAGGAAAAAGAGGGGTATCTGAAAGATCTGGTAATGGAGGATGTGCTTGATGTTCATCTGATCGCTTGTCGATATTTGAAAGAAAAGCGCCGTCAGGAAGCATATTTAGATAATATTATAGTGAATCATGGTAATATGGAGATGAAGCATCAGGAATTTGCTTCGATTCATCTTGAAGAGGAAAGTGCTGAATATATCTTATGCTTAAAGGAATTGCTTGCATCGATTCAGAAGGAACAGGGAATCTACTTGTGCGGAAAGCCGGGTGTCGGCAAAACGTATTTGATGAGCTGTGCCGCCAATAAATTTGCTCATGATGGCAGAAAGGTTGCTTTTATCAATACGGCCCAGCTGATCAGCGAATTAAAGATGCGGATGCAGGATGGTACCAATGATGCCTACATGAATACGCTGAAAAAAGTGGATGTCTTGTTTGTGGATGATATCGGCGGAGAAAATGTCACACCTTGGAGCAGGGATGAAATTTTGATGCCGTTATTCAATGAACGTATGGAAAAAAATCGGCTGACATATTTCACAAGCAATTACAATTTTGAAGAGCTGGAAGATCATTTTGCCATTGATGCAAAAGGAAATAAAGATGTGATCAAAGCAAATCGATTATTGGAAAGAATCAAAGCGCTTTCAGATGAAAAAGTGCTGAAAGGGAATAATCGAAGATTGAAAAAATCTAGTCAATAGGACCATTTAATGATAAACTTGTTTAGGACTGTAAGGAGGAAATAAAATGGTAAAACGTATAGGAATTCTTACATCTGGCGGTGATGCGCCTGGCATGAACGCTGCAATTCGTTCTGTCACTCGTGTTGCACTTAAGGAAGGTATTGAGGTTTACGGCATTTATGATGGATATCTGGGCCTTGTGGAAGGTTATATAGAGCCATTGACAAGAGAAGATGTTTCAGATATTCTTGACCGAGGCGGTACAATTTTAGGTTCAGCACGTCTGCCTGAATTCAAAGATCCTGAAGTTCAGAAAAAAGGCATTCATCAACTGAATAAAAGAGGTATTGAAGCATTGGTCGTTATCGGCGGGGATGGTTCTTACCGCGGTGCTTTGGCTTTGACGGAACAGGGAATTAATTGTATCGGATTGCCGGGAACCATTGACAATGATATTAACTGTACGGATTTTACAATTGGTTTTGATACAGCTTTGAATACCGTAGTAGAAGCTGTCGATAAACTACGTGATACTTCATCTTCTCATCACCGATGCTCCGTAGTAGAGGTTATGGGAAATCGATGCGGGGATCTCGCTTTATGGTCAGGGATTGCCTGCGGGGCTGAAATTGTTGTGACAGCCCAGACAGGTTTTGAGGAAACGGAAGTCTTAGAAAGACTGAAGGAATTTGATGTTGTTAAGAAAAAGCGTCATGCGATTGTCATTATTTCTGAAAAGATCACCGATGTAGATGCTTTTGCCAAAAAAGTATCTTTGAATACGGGCTTTTCAGGCCGTGCGACAGTCTTAGGACATGTGCAGCGAGGAGGTTCGCCGACACCTACTGACCGTGTTTTGGCTTCCCGTATGGGAGAAAAGGCAGTAGATCTGCTGATGGCAGGAATCGGCGGCCAATGCGTCGGAATCAAGGATAACCAAATTATTGCGATCCCAATTGAAGATGCATTGGATATGCCAAGAGCTTCTCGTAAGAAAATGCAGGATTTATTTGATCGCTTAGTTTAATTAAAGGAGAAAAAATGGAAAGAAAAACAAAAATAGTATGTACAATCGGGCCATCTACTGAATCACCAGAAATGCTTGTAAAGATGGCGAATGCCGGAATGAACGTGTGTCGTTTAAATTTCTCACACGAATCACAGGAAGCGCATTTAGAAAGAATTAACCGTATCCGTCAGGTTGAAAAGGATTCAAATTGCAAATTCTCAATCTTATTGGATACAAAAGGACCAGAAATCCGTACCGGAGTATTTGTCAATGGTCAGGAAACATATGAAAAAGGTGACACAGTAACATTAGTTCGTGAACCAATCGAAGGAACAAAAGAACGTTTCCACATTCAGTGTCCTGAAGTGTTTGACGATGTAGAAGTAGGCGGATGCATTTTGATCGACGATGGAAAAGTTCGTCTGACCATTCTTGAAAAAAGACCCGGAGAATTATTCTGCCGTGTAGAAAACCCAGGAACAATCAAGAACCGCAAAGGATGCAACGTACCAAATGTAAAATTGTCAATGCCATTCATTTCTGCTAAGGATGAAAGTGATATTCGCTTTGCCTGCCGTCAGAATCTGGATTACATTGCCGCTTCTTTTACAAGAAGAAAACAAGATATTTTGGATATGCGCAAGATCCTTCAGGAAGAAGGAAATGATCACATTCAGATCATTGCTAAGATTGAAAACCAGGAAGGTTACGACAACTTGGATGAAATCTTAAATGTATCTGATGGTATCATGGTTGCTCGTGGTGACTTAGGTGTTGACGTATCTGTAGAATTAGTTCCAATTTATCAGAAAGCAATGATTCGCCGTGCCAATGAATTGGGAAAAACTGTAATTACAGCTACTCACATGCTTGAAAGTATGCAGAATAACCCTCGCCCAACACGTGCAGAAGCAAGTGACGTTGCCAATGCAGTATTGGATGGTACAGATGCAATTATGCTTTCAGGTGAATCTGCAGTCGGAAGCTATCCAATTGAAGCCGTGACAACAATGGTGAAGATCTCAAGTGCATTGGAAGAAATCTTACCATATCGTGAACGCTTGGATAAAGCTATTGCTACCAGCCGCAAGACAAAAGAAGATGCTATCGGTATTGCCGCTGCAGACTCATGTATGTCTTTGGATGCTGCTGCAATCATCTGCTTCACATCCAGCGGAAACTCAGTAAAACGTATTGCAAAATTCAGAACAAAAGCACCTATCATCGCTGTATGCTTTGAAAAAGAAGTTGAACGTTCATTAGCTTTATTATGGGGGGTTACAACTTACTTGAGCGATGTACAGAATACTCAATTGAATGAATGTGAATTAGCAAGAAAGATTGCGAAGGAACATGGCATCAAAGTGGGTGAAACAATTGTGCTTGTTGCCGGATATCCACAAGGAACTGGAGCTACAAATACATTGAAGATCATTGAAGTTATTTAGTCTTCTTCATATCAAATAGGCATGGAGCATGAGTTTCATGCTTTTCTTTTGATTTTCATGATCAGATATTTGATTCAATTCATATTTTTTGTATAATAACATCGGCATTAGAAGGGAGAATAAAATGAAATCAATTAATCGATTAACACTTACGGCACTGTTTTTGGCATTAGGATTAGTTTTGCCTTTTCTGACAGGGCAGATTCCGCAAATCGGCAATATGCTTCTGCCGATGCACTTTCCGGTATTTTTATGTGCATTGATCTGCGGATGGCAGTATGGTTTTGGTCTGGGACTGTTTTTGCCGCTTCTGCGTTCTTTTATTTTCGGCATGCCTTATTTATATCCGACAGCCATTGCCATGGCATTTGAATTGGCTGCCTATGGTTTGATTGCCGGTCTGATTTATGGATATCTTCGTCCGCAGAACATCAAGACCTTGTATATTTCTTTGGTTGCTTCTATGATCGGCGGAAGAATTATTTGGGGCATTGTACAGACACTATTGATGGGACTTGGAGGCAATGCTTTCGGCTTTGCGGCATTTATGACAAGTGCAGTATTCAATGCTGTTCCGGGAATCATCGCTCAGCTGATTTTGATACCATTGATCATGATGGCCTTGGATAAAACAAAGCGTATCCCATTTATGAAATAATTTTTTAGAAAAAACATAAAAAAATCGTCATGATATTGCACTATGACTTGAGATATGCATCAAAATTTGGTAATCTAAATAGTGGAGGATGATAATATGAAAATTATTATTAAAGACAATTACGATGAAGTTAGTTTAGAAGCATTTCGAGTAATGAAAGAAGTACTGGATGCAAAGAAGGACGCTGTATTGGGATTAGCTACTGGATCTACACCTATTGGTTTGTATCAGAACATGATCAAAGATCACAAAGAAAATGGTACAAGCTACAAAGATGTAAAGACATTTAATTTGGATGAATATGTAGGTATTGACAGAAATCACCCTGAATCATATTACACATTCATGCACAAGAATTTATTCAATGAAATTGATATTCTTGAAGAAAATGTTCACTTGCCTTACGGCAACAGCAAAGCTGAATGCGATGCATATGAAAAGAGCATGGAAGATGTTTCTGTTGATATTCAGGTATTGGGTATCGGCGGCAACGGTCACATTGGATTCAATGAACCAGGTACACCATTCACTGAAACTACACACATTGTAGAATTGCAGGAAAGAACAAGAAAAGACAACGCTCGTTTCTTCAATGATAACATTGATGAAGTTCCTACTCACGCTATTACAATGGGTATCGCAACAATCATGAAAGCAAAGAAAGTACTTTTGATTGCAACAGGTGAAAACAAAGCTGATGCAGTAAAAGCAATGATCGAAGATGAACCAAGTGTGAATTGCCCAGCAAGCGCACTGCAGAATCACAAAGATGTGGTTGTTATCTTAGATAAAGCAGCTGCAAGCAAATTGAAATAATAAAAAAAGGCTATTCTGAAGTAATGTTTAGGGGTTACTGATGAGTAGCCTTTTTGTATATTGACAATCAAATAGGAACAGAGGCATAAAATCAGTCATTCATTCGGCAAGTTTCTTTCAGGAAACTTAGTTACTTCAAAGTGCTTCCTTTACGAAATGCAGTAATAAAGATATGATTACAATAAAAGAAGCTGCAGAACAGTACAGACATTCATGCTTCTTTTGTATGAGAATCTAGGGAGAAGTAAGATGAAAAATATGAAGTTAATAATAGCCTTGATGACTGCAGCTTGTCTGCTTATCTTTGGACTTTGGCATTATTCTGATTCATCGGCTGTTACAGATATCCCTGCACCTCTTGAACCGATAACGGCAGCGGTTGCTGCAGATCTGCATTATCTGGCAGAAGAATTAACGGATCAAGGTGCATATTTTCAAAATTTGATTGCAAATGCAGACGGAAAAGTAATGGCTTATTCCGAAGAACTGCTGGAAGCTTTTGCGGCGCAGATTATTGATGAAAAGCCGGATGTGCTGATTCTTCCGGGAGATCTGACATTCAATGGGGAAGCAAAGAGTCATGAGAAATTATCCGAAAAGCTCCATCAGATTGAAGAGGCAGGAATACCGATTTTGGTACTGCCCGGCAATCATGATCTCAATAATCCGATGGCGGCAGCTTTCAAGGGAAATGAATATCCATTGACTGAGAGCATTGCACCGGAACAATTCAAAGAAATCTATCATGATTTTGGTTATGAAGAAGCATTATCACAAGATGAGTCTTCCTTGAGCTATGTAGTTCAATTAAATGAAAATCTTCGCATTTTAATGCTGGACACCAATACACCTGAAAATCCGAATCGAGTATCGGAGAAGACACTTGCTTGGGCTGAGACACAATTGGAAGAAGCAAAAGAACAGGACTGCTGGATTATTACGGTGAGTCATCAAAATATATTGGCCCATAACAATTTACTGACAGACGGCTATGTTATTGACAATTCAGAACAATTGCTGTCTCTTTATGAGAACTATCCAATCATCTGCAATCTGAGCGGTCATATTCATCTGCAGCATATGGCACAAAAAAATAATGATTTCTATGAAATCGTCACTTCTTCGTTGGCAATTACGCCCAACCAATACGGTATCCTTCACTTAGAAGAAAATTCGGTTCAATATAAAGCGGTTCCTGTGGATGTATCTCAATGGGCATCAGAAAATAAGATTCAGGATTCAAATCTTCTGAACTTTGAACAATACAGCAATCAATTCTTTTATGACACAGGCTATAGACAAGCCATGGCTGCATTGACAGGTACAATTGCTTCCGAGCAATTAGCCCAGTTTTTTGCGGAAGTCAATACTACTTACTTTTCCGGACGAATGGATGCTGTTTCATGGAATGAAGATATCTACAATGATTGGCTGAAAGAAAATAACTTTTTCTCTGTGTATCTGAAAAGTATTGCTGAGGATGGATTTAAAAATTATACGGAAATATCATTTGATTTCAATCAATAAAAGGAAGAAAGATTCGCCTCTTTCTTCTTTTTATAGTATTTATTCATTGTTTTTGATGACTGAAACAACCTGTGCATGAGTTGCTTCCATGAAATCTTTGACACTGGTTTCAATCTGAAGTCCAATCTTTCCTCCTGAAAAGACAATCTTATCCAGATGAACTGCGGTATCACTGAGATAGATCGGATAATTCTTTTTCATTCCTAATGGGGAACATCCGCCGCGAATATAACCTGTCAAAGCATTGATTTCTGAAACATGAATCATTTCAATGCTTTTTTCATTGACGCTTTTTGCACATAACTTCAGATCCAATTCATCTGCTGCGTTGATCACAAACACATAGATTTTCTTGCTGGCAGAACGAGTTACCAATGTCTTGTAAATATACTGCACGTCAATGCCGGACTTCTGGGCAACACTGATGGCATCAATATGACCGTCACTGGCATCATAGGTATGTATTTCATATTTTATTTTGGCATTATCTAAAAAACGCATTGCATTTGTTTTATTTATCTTCATTTCAATCACCTTTGATATTATAGAATGTGAATTTGGAAATGTAAATGTATTTCAAAAACACTAATGAAAATAAATCATCAGATCTATAGATAATATGCACCGCAGAAATGTATGCAGAAGCCATGCAAAATCTTCTTTTTTTCCTTGAATCTGAAAAATATCATCTATAATCTGAATATTTGCATCCTTTTTCAAAGTCTCAAATACTTTCCAGCTTTTGGGATCAAATCGACGTCCTTTCGCAAACAAGCTTCTTAAAATATAACCATCATCATCAATTTTTATCTCATCCAAACTGATATTGCGGATATATACTCGAATACAGTCATCCTGATGATCCAAATAGGGCAGTGTCAATTCATAGCCAAAATCCTTTTCTTGAATTCCTGAATAATAGTTCATCCATTGATAATAGTCATTGATCATATTCTGCATAAGCTCACCCCTCTGCTATTCTTATATGCAGAAAAGAATCAAAACAAACGAAAAAAGTCCTTTGCAGGACTTCATTGACATCTGGTGCCGACAATCAGATTCGAACTGACAACCTCTGCCTTACCATGGCATTGCTCTACCGTTGGAGCTATGTCGGCATGCATATCTATCATACATGAATTATAAAAAAATTCAAGAAAAAGTGTATTCACAAATAAAAAATGTTATAGTTAATCTAGAATTATAATGGAGGTATATATGAAACTGCATGCATTGCGTTTAACAAAGGGAATGGATCTGAGAAAATCCATTGAAGACTATCAAAAACTTCATCATATTCATTCCGGATGTATCATAACCTGTGTCGGCTGTGTATATGAAGTCGGAATACGCTTGGCGGATGGCGTCACAAAAATCAATTTAAAAGATAATTATGAAATTGTTTCTTTGACAGGCACTTTATCTCAGGATGGAGTCCATCTGCATATTGCTTTAAGCAGCAAAGATATGCAGACCATCGGAGGACATCTGACTTATGGCTGTCTGGTCAATACAACTGCTGAAATAGTGCTTATGGAAATCGATGAATATGAATTTACTCGCTCATTTGATGAATCGACTGGCTATGATGAATTAGTCATTCGCTCTTGTGAGCATTAGATTTGTTGTTTTGGAAAGATATGGTATACTTTAGATACAAAAACAAAGAAAGAGGTAGAAGAAATGAAAATCTTAAATAAAAATGAATTTGATGCTATCAAAAATAACGGAATTGTCTTAGTTGATTTCTATGCAGACTGGTGCGGTCCATGCAAGATGATTGCTCCTGTATTGGAAGAATTAAGCAAAGAGTATGAAGGAAAGGCTGCAATCGTAAAAGTAAATGTTGATAATGAACAGCAGTTAGCTGCTCAATACGGTGTTATGTCTATTCCTAACCTCGTCTTATTGAAAGACGGACAGGTTGTCAAACAGGTCGTTGGATATCAGGCAAAACCTGCATTAGAAGCATTATTGAATTCTGTTCTATAATTGAAGAAAAACACATAGGCTGGTGATGGAAATCATCGGTCTTTTTTTATGAGATGATTTTTGTATAACTTACATAAATGAAATAGGCACGGCATATGTTTTATGGTATAATTTTCCTGAGAAAATGAAAAGGAGGATAAAAATTACATGGCGCAGATTGAGATCAAAGATATACGTAAAGTTTATCGTGTCGATACAGAAAAAATTGTAGCGCTGAATCGCATCAATCTATCCATTGAACAAGGTGAAATCTGCTGTATTTTCGGTACATCAGGTTCAGGGAAGTCAACCTTGCTGAATATATTAGCTGGGCTGGAAAAACCAAGTCATGGTTCTGTATTGATCGATGGACATGATATCTGCAAAATGAGTGAAAAGAAATTAGCACTTTTTCGACAGAAAAATGTCGGATTTGTTTTTCAATCATATAACCTGATGTCGACATTGACAGCTTTAGAAAATGTGGCTCTGCCTCTTCAGTTTCGTGGCATGGATAAAAAGAAAAGAAATAAATATGCTATGGAAATGCTGAAAAGTGTGGGGCTCAAAGAACGTATGAAGCATACCCCAAATCAGATGTCTGGGGGACAGCAGCAGCGTGTGGGGATTGCCAGAGCTTTTGTGGCACGACCGAAAATTGTATTTGCGGATGAGCCTACTGGAAACCTTGATTCCAAAACAACCAAAGAGGTTATGGAAATCATGATCCATTTGGCAAGAAAGCATCATGAAACACTGATCATTGTCAGTCATGACAGAGATATTGCAAAATATGCAGACCGTATTATATATATCATTGACGGAAATATCAAAAGTGATGAACCAAATGAATCAGTCTTAAAAAATTAAAGAATAAAGTCGAAAGGGAACAATTGTTATGAAAAAGGGAAATATATTTAAAACAATGATTTCATTGGCTTTGATAGCATGTCTTTTGCCAATGGGAAGTGTAAGTGCACAAGATGGTTTAACAACATCAGATCCAGATGATACTGTTGAGGAAAATGGTAACGAGTCTTCAGAAAAAGCTTGTTATTATCAAAGACGTAGCGGCAATTCTTATTATTACCAGTGTGACAATGATATAGATGAAATTACTGTTCGTGCTCGTTCAGTTTCTAACGTTAACATTATTTCTGTGAATGGTCCATGGATTGAAAATGGGCTTCTTCGTGTAGAAGTAGAAGCTTCAAAACAAGATCCAGAGAAAGAAGGACAGTATATGATTATACTTCAAAGTAAGAATAGTGGTGAGGTAGCTAGTGATACTTTCACTATTGATGCTTATGTTCCAGACCCAGAGGAACCTGAGGAACCAGAGGAGCCTGATGTTCCATCTACACCTACAGGGAATGTGTTTATGATTACTGAGGGAACTAAGATTCCTACGATTAAGGTGAATGAAGAAACAGTAATTGAGATTCCGATTACTCGCAGTGAACGAGTTGCTAATAATGAAGCACAGGTATCTGTAAAATTGCCGGAAGGTATTTATTTTACAGAGATTGCGAATATTCAGAATGTT
Source organism: uncultured Traorella sp. (assembly GCA_944324265.1). Taxonomy (GTDB): domain Bacteria; phylum Bacillota_I; class Bacilli_A; order Erysipelotrichales; family Erysipelotrichaceae; genus Traorella. Next base: position 9,685 of record CALUVS010000025.1, on the reverse strand, counting down.
GAATTTGAACGCAGAAATGATTATGAATCTTATATTGAATTCAAAGCTATGGCCAACAGTGATGTAGCTACAGGTGTTTATCCGATTACATTGACTGTGAAGTATAAATATGACGGACAGAATCTGGAAGATACTTTGGAATTCTATGTAAAGGTATTGGGTAAAGGTGATGTAGAAGATGATGAAGTAAATGGAAAGCCAAGAATTATCATTGATTCTTATTCTTTCGGCGGATCTCAGGTTATGGGCGGCAGTCCGTTTACATTGTCTATGAATTTTAAGAATACAAGTACGAATGTGGATATTCAGAACTTAAAGATTACAGTGCAGTCAGCTGCTGATGAAGAAACAGGGGGAGTATTTACGCCTACTGCTTCCAGCAATTCATTCTTTGTTGATAATTTAGCGAAAAATAGTGCTGTTACAAAATCAATTGTTTTGATGCCTCGTTCTGATGCAAAGCCAAAGTCTTATGGAGTGGATATTTCATTTGAATATGAAGCGATGCTGAATGGAGAATTGCATGAATTTTCTTCAACGGAAAGAATTTCTATTCCAGTGGTGCAGTCTGATCGATTTGAAATCGGTGAAGTTACGACATGGGGTGATTTCTATGTAGGTGAAATGAGCGATATCATGATCAATTATGTCAATAAAGGAAAAACTACGATCAATAACCTTGAAATTACGGTAGAAAGCGATATGTTGAATATTCCTGAAAGCACTACATATGTCGGTAATGTTGAAAGCGGTACTTCAGATATGTTCTCTACAAGTGTGACGGCTTTAACAGAGGGAGATGTTACTGGACGTGTCACATTCAAATATGAAGATTCTAATGGTTCTCCTGTAGAAGTAGTCAAAGAATTTACAGGAACAGCCATCAATATGTTTGTGGACCCAGGCACAGATGTACCGGTAGATCCGATTCCTGAAGTGCCGGAAGAGACAGGCACACCATGGTGGCAATGGGCTTTGATTGGTGTAGTCGCTGTTGCTGTGATTGCCGGAGGAGCATTCTTCTATAAGAAAAAGAAAAAAGCGAAGATGGAAAAAGAAGACGCTGCTTTTGATGATTTTGATGAGGCATAGTTTATGAAATTCCGTGATAAATTAAGCATGTGCTTAGGCAATTTGTATAAGCGCAAGGTTCGTACTCTTTTAACAACCATTGGGGTCGTTGTCGGGACATGTGCAATTGTCATTACGGTATCTTTGGGTATTGGTATGCAGATGGCAACTGATCAGGCATTGGCCAGTATGGGAGATTTGACGCTGATTACGGTATATGGGTATGGGATTAGCTCAGATCAGACACAGCTGGATGAAAACTTTTTTCAGACTGTCAAAGAAAACGAACATGTTGTGGCTGCAATGCCAAGCATCAGTCCGGAATGGGGAAGCATGAAGATCACTGGCGGAAACAATGGCCGATATGTATATGAAAGTACGATCAATGGTGTCTTTATGGAAGATCTGGAAGCCATGGGCTATACTTTGCGTGAAGGAGAATGGCCGGAAACTTTTACGGATGATATGATTTTGATGGGTACGAATTCATTGTATGATTTTTATGATTCAAAAAAGACAACGAATAATTATATCTCTAGCTGGTCCGGAAAAGATCCTTTTGTCAATTTGGATGATCGCTTTGAATTGATGATCACAGTGCCGGAGGATTCAACGAAAAAAGCTCCGACTTATCGTGTTCAGCCAATCGGCATCATGGAAGAAAATTACAATCTTCAGCCTTCCAGCAGTTATTCTATTTTCATCAGCTACAATGCGATGAAAGAATGGATCACAGAATATAAAAGATTGAATGGCATTAAAGTAGATCGCAATGAAACATTGAAATTTAATAGTTTGGTTGTGAAATGTGATGATATGAATAATGTTGCTGAAGTAGAAGAATGGATCCAATCTTTTGGATTTGATACCTATTCTATGGAAACCATCCGTAAACCGCTGCAGGATCAGGCGCGTCAGGAGCAGCTGACTTTAGGTGCTCTAGGAGCCATTTCTTTGCTGGTAGCGGCAATTGGGATCACAAATACAATGATCATGTCGATTTATGAAAGAACGCGTGAAATCGGTGTTATGAAGGTATTGGGCTGCAAGATCAATGATATTCGTCAGGTCTTCTTGATGGAAGCAGCAGCAATCGGTTTTATGGGAGGCTTGTTTGGCGTACTGATTTCTGAAGGAGTTTCTTTTGCTATCAATCACTTTGGCAGCGGAGTTACCGGTGAATCATGGGAAATTGTCAGTGGTATGGCAACCGGCAGTACTTCAGTGATTCCTTGGTGGCTGGTTGTTGCGGCCTTGATATTTGCCACTTTGGTAGGGCTTGTATCAGGAATCGGTCCTGCAAATCGTGCGGTAAAGATTTCTGCATTAACAGCAATTAAACAAGATTCTTAATTCAAAATAAATGTGTGAAATAGTGGGATTATTTGCATTTGTCGCAATATGTGATAAAATAGTGCTGTACAACATTTGTACATAGGAGGAATTTAAAAATGAAAAAGTTATTTTTAGGACTTGCTGCTGTAGCTTTATTAGCTGGATGTTCTAACGGTGGCGGAGAAGAAGCTGGAAAATATACTGCAGGTACATATACAGGTACTGGAACAGGTATGGGCGGAGACGTTGTTGTAGAAGTTGAAGTTGATGCAAACAACATTTTATCTGTAACTGTTACTGAACAGAATGAAACTGCTGGTACAGCTGATCCTGCATTGGAACAAGTTCCTGCTGCAATCGTTGAAGCTAACGGTACTGAAGGTGTAGAAACTGTCAGCGGTGCTAATATTACTTCTCAGGCTATCTTAGATGCAGTAGATGATGCTTTATCTCAAGCAGCTGCTCAATAATTCAAATATTATAGTCATTGGAATCTGTCTTCGGACAGATTCTTTTTTTTACTTTTGATTTTTACTTTTATTTCTGTCGATAAAAGAGGGAATTTCCATTATTTTTGCTTAATAAAATATTTTGATAAATAAATTAAGTTTAATTTACTAAACAAATTGTTTAATAAGTATTGCATTTTATCTGAATTTATGTATAATATTCTTGTTTCAATAAATAAAACTACAAGTTTACTAATACTAAACAGGAGGTGCTGTGATGGATATTGGACACAAAATCAAGAAACTTCGAATTCAAAATGAATTGACGCTTGAAGAATTAGCGAGCAGAAGTGAGCTGACCAAAGGTTTTTTATCTCAGGTAGAGCGAAATCTGACGTCACCTTCCATCAATACGCTCAATGACATTCTGGAAGCTTTGGGAACATCTTTGAATCAGTTCTTTCAGGAAGAAAAGGATGAAAAATCTGTTTTCAGCAAGGATGATTTCTTTGTTGATGAAAGAGAAGGCTATACGCTGAACTGGATCGTACCGAATGCCCAGAAAAATGAAATGGAACCTATCCTGCTTGAATTGAAAAGCCAAGCCAGTTCGATGACGATTGATCCTCATGACGGTGAAGAATTTGGATATGTAATCAGCGGACGAGTAGTGCTTGTGGATGGTGAAAGTGAAACTGTAGTTAAAAAAGGGGAAACGTTTTATATCAAGGGGCAGAATTCTCATTATCTGAGAAACGATGCTCAGGCGGATGCCAAGGTATTGTGGATCACGACTCCACCACTATTTTAAGAGAGGGATATGAAATGAAACCATTGATTCAATTTAAAAACATTGTCAAAGAATTTGATGGACAGTTAGTTCTGAAGGGAATTAATCTGGACATTTATGAAAACGAATTTGTGACTTTGCTGGGACCTAGCGGATGCGGAAAGACAACTCTTCTGCGTATTCTGGGCGGTTTCTTGGAACAGACAGAAGGTCAGATCTTGTTTGACGGCGAAGATATTTCAAAAGTTGAAGCTTACAATCGTGATCTGAATACTGTTTTCCAGAAGTATGCCTTGTTTCCGCACATGAATGTGTTTGATAATGTCGCTTTCGGTTTAAAGATCAAGAAGATGTCCAAAGATATCATTGAACAGAAAGTCAATCGTATGCTGAAGCTTGTCAATCTGGAAGAGTATGCCGACAGAGGTGTCAATGAACTTTCCGGCGGTCAGCAGCAGCGTGTAGCGATTGCTCGTGCACTTGTCAATGAACCAAAAGTATTGCTTTTGGATGAACCTTTGGGAGCACTGGATCTGAAGCTGAGAAAAGAAATGCAGAAGGAATTGAAGAAGATTCAGCAGGAAGTCGGCATTACCTTTATTTTTGTTACGCATGATCAGGAAGAAGCCCTGACAATGTCTGATAAGATCGTTGTTATGAAAGCCGGAGAAATCCAGCAGGTAGGTACTCCTGAAGATATATACAATGAACCTGTCAATGAATATGTTGCCAACTTTATCGGCGAAAGCAATATCATTGAAGGTATTATGAAAAAGGATTATGAAGTTGTCTTTGAAGACAAGAAATTTGAATGTGTTGACTTTGGCTTTAAGCCAGATGAAAGAGTGGATGTTGTTATTCGTCCGGAGGATCTGGAGATTGTTCCTCGTTCTCAGGGCAAATTAAAAGGTGTCGTAAAAAGTGTTCAGTTCAAGGGTGTTCACTATGAAATCATTGTTGAAACGCGTCCGGGGACAAGCATTACAGTTATGATGAAGGTTTCTGATGATCGTCCGGTGATCAATGAAGCTGCTCGTGAAAAGATGAGCGCCAATGACTTCTATTTGGATGTTGAAGACGTGAAGGAATTGGATGATGCAGAAATCGTTGCTCGTGCCGATGCACAGGCTTGGAGCATGGATGATGATGAATTGATTTCTATCAGCAAGGTAGAATATGACATCAAACCTGAAAAAGGAACTTATCCGGTTACATTCTCCACAAGTGCCGGAACTAGCTTTACAGTCAATATGATCGTTAAGGACCAGAACCGTGTAGAATCTAAAGAATACGGTGAAGAAATCTTTGCGGAAAACTTCTTTAAGAAAGTGGATGAAATTCATGAATCTGTAGCTTTGGATACGGATCTGAAGATTTGGGCCAATGCTCAGGCATGGGATCTGGATGAGGATATTCCTGTAGAAATTACAACAGTGGATTATGATTTTGATCCGGAAAATATTACACCGGGAACTTATCCGGTAACATTCAAGACAACAGGGTATGAATATAAAGTAGATACAACTGATTATGCAGAGGTGGATTCTGTTGTAGGGCTGACTTTTGAGCCTGAAGATATTCACATCATGAGCAAGGAAACGTTCTGATATGAAGCAATTTGCAAAAATGGCCATTCCTTATGCGATATGGGCCGCCGTGATGATTGCCATTCCGATGCTGATGATCTTGCTTTATGCAATCACAGAAAGCGGCAATGGCGTTGTTACACTGAAATTTACACTTGACAACTTTATCTACTTTTTAACTGATCCTGCATTGCTGCGTGTCTTGATGACATCCTTTAAGATCGCAATCTATACAACGATCTTATGTATTTTAATTGGATATCCGGCAGCGTATTTTATGTCAAAACTGAATGAAAAATATCGTACAACAGTCTTGCTTTTGATTACATTGCCAACTTGGATCAATATGCTTGTGCGTACATATGCTTGGATGGGGATGCTGCAGGTAGATGGTCTGTTTGCACAGATCTTAGGAATGCTTGGCATCGGAGATGTTCAGCTGATCGGTACAGAGGGAGCTGTTATCTTTGTCATGGTATATAACTTCCTGCCATTTATGATCCTGCAGATCTATACATCCTTAAGCAAGATGGATAAGAGTTATCTGGAAGCAGCCAGTGATCTGGGAGCTAATAAGGTGCAGTCATTCTGGCGTGTTACTTTCCCATTGTCATTGCCTGGAGTTATCAGCGGCATCACGCTTGTATTCTTGCCGGCGGCCTCTACATTCCAGATTTCGCAATTGATCGGACAGGGAAGTGTACCGATGATCGGGAACTTGATTGAATCCTTCTTCTTGAAAACAGGGGATTGGAACAAGGGAAGTGCTATTTCCTTGATCATGGCTGTCATTATTATGTTTAGTATGTATTTGGCAAAGAAAGTGGACAAAGATCCATCAACAAGGGGGCGCATCTGATGAAAAAGAAAAGAAAAATATTTTCTAAGTTCTATTTGGGACTGATGCTCGTATTCTTCTATTTGCCAATTGTATACACAGTCATTTTCTCTTTCAATGACAGTCGTTCATTGACAGTATTTGACGGCTTCTCATTGCGCTGGTATGAACGTATGTTCAATGACCGCACAATGATGCAGGCAATCGGCTATACCTTTCTGATTGCCATTTTAGCGACACTTATTTCGACTATTGTCGGAACAATTACAGCCATTGCTTTATCTAAATCAAGAAAAAGCGTTCAATTGGTGATGGAACAGCTGAATAATCTGCCGATCATGAATCCGGATATCGTTACAGCGGTAGGTTTGTTAATGCTGTTTTCCAGCATTCGTTTTATTGAAAAAGGTTTCATGACATTGCTTTTGGCTCATGTCATGTTCTGTATCCCATATGTGATATTGAGTATTATGCCGAAATTGAGAACCTTGGATCCTAACCTCGCTGAGGCTGCATTGGATCTGGGGGCTACTCCTTGGCAGGCAATGACCAAGGTCATTGTTCCTCAGATCATGCCGGGAATTTTATCTGGGGCATTGATTGCCTTTACAATGTCATTTGATGACTTTGTTATTTCTTACTTTGTTACCGGAAATGGAGTTTCTAATATCTCTATTTTGGTATATACAATGAGCAAGCGTATCAATCCTTCGATCAACGCTATCTCAACCATTGTTATTTTAATTATTACAGTTGCATTAATTTTAATCAACGTGTTGCCTATGTTAAGGAAAAAGGAGGTAAAGGCATGAAAAAATTATTAACTTTGGTATCAGCGGCATTTCTGCTGACTGCATGTTCTGGCGGAGGGAGCCAGGAAGCAATTGACAAATATGGTTCTGACACTTTAAAGGTATTCAATTGGGGCGAATACATTGGTGAAGATGTTATTGAGAACTTTGAAGAAGAGTTTGGCGTAACAGTCATTTATGAAAACTTCTTATCCAATGAAGAAATGTATACAAAACTTCAGACAGGTGATTCTTATGATGTTCTTGTTCCAAGTGATTACATGATTGAACGTCTGATTCAGGAAGATATGCTTCAGCCATTGGATCTGAGCTTAATTCCTAACATTGACAACTTAGCTGAAGGTGTAAAGAATTTACCATATGATCCAAACAACGAATATTCAGTTCCTTATTTCTGGGGAAGTGTAGGTATCGTTTATAACAAAAATAATGTACCTTTGGAATTATTAGAAGAACAGGGATTCGCAATTATGCAGAAGACTGATTACAAAGGACGTATCTATATGTATGATTCAGAACGTGACTCATTTATGATTGCTTTGAAAGCATTGGGTTATTCTATGAATACAAGCAATGAAGATGAAATCAATGAAGCTTATGAATGGCTGGTACAGATCAATCAGACAATGGAACCAGCTTATGTCACTGATGAAGTCATTGACTACATGGCGAATGGAGTAAAAGATTTAGCTATCGTTTATTCTGGAGATGCTGCTTATATCTTAAGTGAAAACGAAGATATGGGCTACTATTGTCCAGAAGAAGGAACAAACTTATGGAGTGATGCCATGGTAATTCCTGCTAATGCAGAAAATCCTAAATTAGCTCACGAATTTATCAACTACATCTTATCTTATGATGCAAGTTATGCAAATTCAAACCATGTCGGCTATGCGTCAAGCAACCAAGAAGTATTGGATGAATTAAGCAGCGGTATGTATGCAGATAATGAAGCTTATATCCCAAGAAGCGGATATGAAAAAGATGAAGTATTTGTTTACAACAAAGATCTGACTGCAAAATTATCTGAACTTTGGGTAAAAGTAAAAATTGCTGAATAATTAATTGTCAGAAAGCGCAAGCTTTCTGACTTTTTCAAGGAGATTTTATGAAAAAAACATTGTATTTGATGCGTCATGGACAAACTTTATTTAATCTTGAAAAAAGAATACAAGGATGGTGTGATTCACCGCTGACACCCTTAGGTATCAAGCAGGCACAAATAGCCAGACAGCACTTTTTAGATCTGGGCATTACTTTTGATCATGCGTACTCTTCTACTTCTGAAAGAGCTTGTGATACGCTGGAGATCGTTACGGATCATCAGATGCCTTATACACGTCTGAAAGGCTTAAAAGAATTGAATTACGGTACGTTTGAAGGGAAAGAAGAATTTGCTCATCCAAAGCTTCCGTTCAATGATTATTTTGTTGCTTATGGCGGAGAAAGTGATGCATCTTTGAGAAAAAGAATGATTGATACTTTAACTGAAATCATGGAAAAAGACGATCATCATTCAGTTCTTGCTGTATCACATGGAGCTGCCTGCGGACAGTTCTACTTTGCTTTTGAAGATCATGCAGAAGTCAAAAGAGAAGGACGTATTTACAATTGCTGTATCTTTCAATATGAATATGAGAATGGTCTTTTTATTCTGAAAGATTTGTGGAATAAAAATATTACGGAATAAATTTGATTTTTGTCAGTATTGCTTTTTCATTCGATCAATGATAACTTATGAAATCTATGATAAAATATGGATTGTAAAGGGGTGATAAAATGAATGCAATTGGTGAAAAAATAAAATATCTGCCTTCATCAGAATATCCGTTATCTGCCGATGTTTATTTTATAGAGGGAGATAAATACTGCTATATTTATGATGTTGGAAATAATGACGATTCATTGAATCAAATCAATCAAATAAAAAAAGAAAAGATTATTGTATTATCCCATTATCATCAAGATCATATCGGCAATATAGAAAATATAGATTATCACAGCCTTTATGTTGGAAAGAAAACCTATGAAACAATTGGAAAAGGAACTATCGTTGATGAGCAATTTACAGTCAATGACGGTGTCAAAATAGAAATCATTCCTTGTGTTTCTCCGCATACGGAAGGCAGTTTAATTATCAATGTAGATAATGAATATACTTTGATTGCTGATTTATACTTTACTCGTTCGTCTTTTGACAGAGAAAAGATGTTGATGATGATCAATTCTTTAAAAGATATTGAAACAAAATATTTTGTCATCAGTCATCAGGAAAATGATAAAGTATTTCCAAAAGAGAAATTGATCACAGAATTATTGGATTACTTGAATCAATAAAGTTTTGATTTATCCTTAAAAGTAATGTTTTCCGAATAAAAAGCAGATCGTGAAAACAGAATTCATTTACAGCTGAGTTTATGACATAAGAATGAAGCTGAACATTTCATTTCAGAAAAATGAAGAAAATGCAAAATTGTCTTGCATTTTCTTTTTATTTTTTATATAATAAACAGGCAATGAAAAGTTAATGGGGCTGTGGTGAAACTGGTAGACGCAAGGGACTTAAAATCCCTCGGACGATAAGTCCGTGCCGGTTCGATTCCGGCCAGCCCCACCATTCATTGTAAAAATTAAATATTCCCAATGATGGTACCATAGCCAAGTGGTAAGGCAATAGACTGCAACTCTGTGATCATCGGTTCAAATCCGATTGGTACCTCCATTGTTTGGGGCTGTGGTGAAACTGGTAGACGCAAGGGACTTAAAATCCCTCGGACGATAAGTCCGTGCCGGTTCGATTCCGG